>NZ_PKOI01000013.1:0-143459 GCF_002870055.1 Herbaspirillum sp. BH-1
GGTGCCGGTGCAGCAGCGACAGGCGCGGGAGCCGGTGCGGGGGCAGCCACGGATTCCTGGGCGGCCTCCTGGGCGCGGGCATTGGCCGCACCGGCGCCGGACACCGCCGAGGTATCGATGGCCAGTCCGTGGCCGACGATGCCGGCGTGCAATTGCTCGGGCGCGTTGCGCACCGCCACCGTGTTCAGGCGGAAGCGCTTGAACAGCGCCACCACGGCGCTCCAGTCGATGCCGGCAGCCGCCTCGGCGTCCAGGGAGCCGATATCGAGGACCGCGAACTCGTCCTCGAAGAAGTCGGCCACGCCACCGGTCATTTCCTTCAAGGCGGATTCCAGCGAAGTCGGATCAGTTTCATGCAGGATTGCCGAAATGGCAACCACAGTGGAAATTTTGATTTCGATCGGTTTGCGGGCTTTTTGCATAAATCCTGTAGTTCAATGCGGCAGAAAGTGAAGGAAAAAGCCAGCTTTCCGCCCGGGATGGCTGTGCATTATACAGGCAGGATGCGGCTGCGATAGCGGTGGATCGCGGCTTTCAGCGGATATCCGCCGCACCGCCCACAGGCCGAAATCGCGCATCAAAAAATTGTAGGGAGGCAATATATAGACGAGAGGCATCCTCTGTGGAATGCCGATTTGCCAAAAAAAAGCCGCCGACACCTCGCGGTGCCAGCGGCCTTTCATGCTCACTCCCGGTACGGGCGCCGTGACTGCGCCCGTACCACGGTAATACCGTAACAATCAGCCCGGAACCTTGCCGTCCACGCCTTCGACGTAGAACTTGATCCCATGCAGGAAGCCGTCATCGGCCACGGCGTCCTTGCCCAGCACTTCCTTGCCGGCGTTGTCCTTGATCGGACCCTTCCAGATCGGCGCGGAGCCATCGACGATGCCCTTCTTGCGCTCTTCCACCAGGGTCTTCACGTCAGCCGGCAGTTCCGGATTGAAGGCGGCCAGGTCGATGCCGTTTTCCTTCAGGCCGATCCAGCTGGTGCTGCTCTTCCACGAGCCATCCAGCACTGCCTGCACGCGGGCGGTGTAGTACACGCCCCAGTTGATCATCGAGGCGGCCAGGTGGGCCTTGGGGCCGAAGCTGGTCATGTCGCTGTCCCAACCGAAGGCATAGACGCCCTTTTCCTGCGCGGTCTGGACCACGGCGGCGGAGTCGGTGTTCTGCATCAGCACGTCCACGCCCTGGCCGATCAGGGTGGTGGCGGCTTCACGTTCCTTGCCCGGATCGAACCACTTGTTCACCCAGACCACGGCGGTGGTCGCCTTGGGGTTCACCGAACGCGCACCCAGGGTGAAGGAGTCGATATTGCGGATCACTTCGGGGATAGGCACCGAAGCCACCACGCCCAGCTTGCCGGACTTGCTCATCTTGCCCGCGACCACGCCGGCCAGGTAGGCGCCCTCATAGGTACGCACGTCGTATTGCGCCAGGTTGTCGGCGGTCTTGAAGCCGGTGGCGTGTTCGAACTTGACGTCCGGGAATTCCTTGGCGACCTTCAGCATGGCTTCCATGTAGCCGAAGGTGGTGCCGAAGATCAGCTTGTTGCCATCGGTGGCCAGCTGGCGGAACACGCGCTCGGCGTCGGCTGCGGATTCAGGAATGTTTTCCACGAAGGTGGTCTTGACCTTGTCGCCGAACTTTTCCTCGACGGCCTTGCGACCCTTGTCGTGGGCGAAGGTCCAGCCGGCATCGCCCACCGGGCCGATGTAGACGAAGGCTACCTTCAGCGGATCGGCGACGGGAGCGGCGGCGGCCGGCGCAGCAGCAGGCGCGGCGGCAGCAGGTTCTTCCTTCTTGCCGCAACCGATCAGGGTTGCTGCCGCCAGGGTGGCGAGCATCGTCAAGGATGCCCTGCGCGAAATCTTCATTGTGTTCTCCCTCAAGGTCAGTGGATAAATACAGGTGCTGCTACAAAAACGGAACGAAACGAAAACAAAAAACGAAGGCCGCAAAGACCATCTGCGCCGATCAGGACGCCCCCGGACGGAAGGGCTTGCCCAGCGAAGCCGGCATGTTCAGGCGGATCCAGTCGGGGTTGCGCGAGATCAGCGCCAGCACCACGATGGTGGCCAGGTAGGGCGCCATCGACAGGATCTGCGACGGCACCGTCACGCCCATGCCCTGCAGGTAGAACTGGGCGATGGTGACGCCGCCGAACAGCAGTGAACCCAGCAGCACCCGCGCCGGACGCCAGGTGGCGAACGCGGTCAGGGCCAGCGCGATCCAGCCACGTCCGGCCACCAGGCCCTCCACCCACATCGGGGTATAGACCAGCGACATATAGGCCCCGGCCAGTCCGCAGCAGGCACCGCCGAACAGCAGCGCCAGATAGCGGATGCCGCGTACCGAATAGCCCAGCGCATGGGCCGACTCCGGCGACTCGCCCACCGCGCGCAGCACCAGGCCGGCGCGCGTGCGATACAGGAACCAGATGCTGGCCAGGCACAGCGCCAGCGCCACGTAGCTCATCCAGTGCTGGTGGAACAGCGCCTTGCCCAGGAAGGGAATGTCTGCCAGCAGGGGAATCGAATTGGGTTGGGCCGGCAGCGCCAGTCCGACGAAGCGCTGGCCGACGAACGCCGACAGCCCCGCGCCGAAGATCGACAGCGCCAGGCCGGTAGCCACCTGGTTGGTGGCCAGGCGCAGCGCCAGCCAGGCGAACAGCGTAGCCATCAGCATGCCGCACACGGCACCGGCCATGAAGCCCAGCAGCGGGCTCTTGGTGGCGTAGCCGACAGCGAAACCGGCGATGGCCGCCACCAGCATCATGCCCTCGGCGCCCAGGTTGAGCACGCCGGAGCGTTCATTGATCAACAGCCCGATGGCCGCCAGCAGCAAGGGTGTGCCGGCATTGATGGAGGCTGCGATGAGAGGAGCGAGTTGTTCCATGTCCTGTCCTGATTCCTTAGACTTTCTTTTTCCACGCCAGGCGGTAATCGATCAAGGTATCGCAGGCCAGCAGCAGGAACAGCAGCATGCCCTGGAAGACCCCGGTGATGGCCGATGGCAGGCCCAGGCGCGACTGCGCCAGCTCGCCGCCCAGATACAGCAGCGACATGATCAGCCCGCCCAGGATCGCGCCGATCGGATGCAGGCGGCCGATGAAGGCCACGATGATCGCCGCGAAGCCATAGCCCGGCGATACCGACGGCAGCAACTGGCCGATCGGCCCGGCGATCTCGAACGCCCCGGCCAGGCCGGCGAAGGCTCCCGAGATCAAGAGCGACACCCACAGCGCCGAACGTGCCGAGAAGCCCGCGTAGCGCGCCGCATGCGGCGCCACCCCGCCCACCATCAGCGAAAAGCCGCGCAGGCTGCGCATCATGAAGATCGCCATCAGCACCGCCAGCACGATGGTCACCGCAAAGCCCACATGCAGGCGCGTGCCGGAGAGCAGCATGGGCAGCATGAATTCGCTGGAGAACACCTTCGATTGCGGGAAGTTCATGCCATTGGGGTCCTTCAGCGGACCATTGACGGCCCACATCAGTAACAGCTGCGCCACATAGGTCAGCATCAGCGACACCAGGATTTCATTGGCATTGAACTGGTCGCGCAGGTAGGCCGTCACCGCCGCCCACAGCGCCCCGCCGACCACGCCGGCCAGGATCATGAGCACCAGACCCATGCCGCCGGAGATGCCATGTCCCGGCACATCCAGCCAGACCAGCATGGCGCCCGAGCACAGCGCGCCGACCGTGAACTGGCCCTCTGCGCCGATGTTCCAGATGCTGGCGCGGAAGCACACTGCCAGTCCCAGCGCACACAGGATCAGCGGTATCGATTTGAGCAACAGTTCGCTGATGGCGCGCTTGCCACTGAAGGGATCGACCAGGAACACCTTCAACCCGGCCAGCGGGTCCTTGCCCAGTGCCAGGAACAGCAGCGCGCCCAGCAGCAGCGTGGCGACGATGGCGATCACCGGCGAGAGGTAGGTCATCGTCTTCGACGGTGCGCCACGCAGCTCCAGGCGCAGCGGGAAACCCAAGCGCTCAGCCATGACCCACCTCCGTGGCGGCGGGCGCATCCCACAAGCCGCTCATCCACACGCCGACCTGCTCGCGGGTGGCTTGCTCGATGGGAATGGAGGGCGACAGCCGACCCTTGGCGATGACGTGCAGGCGATCACATAACGCGAATAATTCGTCAAGTTCTTCCGAGATCACCAGCACCGCACACCCTTCCTGTTTCAGTTTCAAGATTTCGCCGTGGATCTGTGCCGCCGCGCCCACGTCCACGCCCCAGGTCGGCTGTGCCACCACGAAGACGGCGGGCTTGCGCTCCATCTCGCGGCCGACGATGAATTTCTGCAGATTGCCGCCCGAGAGACTCTTGGCCGGCGCATCGGGGCCTGCCGCCTTGACCTTGAAGCGTTCGATGATGGAGGCTGCGGCGCGCCGGGTGAAGGCGAAATCGATCATGCCGCGCTTCACGTAAGGCGCCTTCTGGTGTGACAGCAACATGTTGGCCGTCAGCGAGAGCGTGGGGACGGCACCGCGTCCCAGGCGTTCTTCCGGCACCAGGCCGAGGCCGGCGGCGCGACGCGGGTTGGGCGACAGATCGCCGACCGCCTTGCCGCCCAGCATGATCATGTTGGGCGCGGCGCGCTGGTCCTCGCCCGACAGCGCCGCCAGCAATTCCTGCTGACCATTGCCGGACACCCCGGCGATGCCGACGATCTCGCCAGCCCGCACTTCGCACTCGATGTCTTTCAGTTCGGTGGCGAACAGGTGGGCCTTGGGCAGCGACAGGCGATTAACGTGCAGCTTGCGCTCATTGCGCTGCGAATCCGGATTGCGCTCGCGCTGCAGGCGCACCAGTTCGTCGCCGATCATCATGCGCGACAGGCTGGCGCTGCTTTCATTGCGCGGATCGCAGTTGCCGGTCACGCGACCGCCGCGCATCACCGTGGCGCTATGGCACAGGGCGCGGATCTCGTCGAGCTTGTGGCTGATGTAGAGGATGCTGCAACCCTCGTCGGCCAGGCGACGCAGTGTGACGAAGAGTTTTTCCACCGCCTGCGGCGTCAGCACCGAGGTCGGCTCGTCCAGGATCAGCAGTTGCGGCTCGGTCAGCAGGGCGCGCACGATTTCCACGCGCTGGCGCTCGCCCACCGACAGGGTGTGCACATGACGTTGCGGTTCCAGTTCCAGGCCGTATTTCTCGCCGGTACGGGTGATGCGCTCGGCCAGTTCCTTCAGGTCGGTCTTGGCATCCAGGCCCAGGGCGATGTTCTCGGTCACCGTCAAGGTATCGAACAGCGAGAAATGCTGGAACACCATGGCGATGCCCAGCTTGCGCGCCACCTGCGGATTGGCGATCTGCACGGTCTCGCCGTTCCAGCGGAGTTCGCCGGCATCGGGCTTGACCGCGCCAAAGATGATCTTCATCAAGGTGGACTTGCCCGCGCCGTTCTCTCCGAGCACGGCGTGGATCTCGCCAGGCGCGACCGCCAGGCTGACATCGTCGTTGGCCAGCACGCCTGGATAGGACTTGCGCACATGGCTGATTTCAAGACGGAGTGGAACTGCGCTCACGTGATTTCCCTGTGGTTTCGTATCGTTGTTGCTTCGATGGTCGCGGGCAGCCCCTCTGCCCCGGTTTCTTCAACTGCCTGCTGCGGCCTACCGTGCCGGTCGCCAGCAGCCGGCGCGCCCGCGCGACATCATAGACAAATTGGGCCGCGCCGCATACCGCTTTCGCCGTGTTGGCTCCGGCGCTGTGGCGCAAAGCCCGATTTGTTTCATTTTCCGCGATGCGCCCAGCCGGTGGTGCGCCGTTCGATGATCGCAAACAGTTCGTACATCGCCATGGCCATGGCGCCGATCACCACCAGCCCGGCAAAGGCCAGCGGCATCTTCATCGACGACCCGGCCGACACCAGCAGATAGCCGATGCCCTGGTTGGAGGCATTCATCTCGGAAACCGTGGAACCCACGAAGGCCAGCGTGATGGCCACCTTCAGCGAGGCGAAGAAGTAGGGCATCGAGCGCGGCAGGCCCACTTTGAGCAGGATATCCATGCGGCGTGCGCCCAGCACGCGCAGCACGTCCTCCAGCTCTGGCTCCAGCGTGGCCAGCCCGGTGGCGATGTTGACCATGATGGGGAAGAAGGAAATCAGGAAGGCCGTCAGGATCGCCGGCCCCGCCCCGATCCCGAACCAGACCACCAGTACCGGCACGAAGGCCGCCTTGGGCAGGGCATTGAAGGCCGTCATCAGGGGATAGGCGGCGGCATACAGCATGGGCGAGGAGCCGATCACGAAGCCCAGCGTCACCCCCACGAACACCGCAATGGCAAAGCCCACCATGGTGACCCAGAAGGTCGAGAGCGCATGCTCGGTGATCGGCCCGGCATAGTCCACCATGGCCTGCAGGATGGAGGCCGGACTGGGGAAGATGAAGTCCGAGACCTGCCAGACACTGCAGATGAACTGCCAGATGCCGAGGATGACGATCAGCAGGAACCACGGCGCGAGGGTGGTGGCGGCCTGGTTGAGCTTGCCCTTGAACGGTGTTTTCATGTTGGGTCCTTGGCCGGTCGATCAGGGTCAGGTATTGCGCACATGGCCGATGTGCTCGCGCAGTTCATGCACCAGCGCGTTGAAGCCGTCGGTATAGGTGGTTTCCAGCTCGCAGGGGCGCGGCAGCGGGTTTTCGCGGCGCACCACGATGCGCCCCGGGCGCTTGCTCATCACGTAGATGGTGTCGGCCAGGAAGGCGGCTTCGCGCAGGTCATGCGTGACCAGGATGACGTTGAAGCGGCGCTCGGCCCACAGGTCGCGCAGCACGCACCACAGTTCCTCGCGAGTGAAGGCGTCGAGCGCGCCGAAGGGCTCGTCCAGCAACAGCATCTTGGGTTCGTGGATCAGCGCCCGGCAGATCGAGGCGCGTTGCTGCATGCCGCCCGACAGTTGCCAGGGAAACTTGTCGGCATAGCCTTCCAGGCCTACGGTCTTCAACAGTTCCAGGGCGCGCTCGGTGTATTCGGCCTTCTTCTGCTTGAAGTCGCGCCGGTAGGGCTCGACGATCTCCAGCGGCAACAGCACGTTGTCCAGCGTAGTGCGCCACGGCAACAGGGTCGGCGCCTGGAAGGCCATGCCCACGAACTTCAGCGGCCCGGTCACCGGCTGACCATCGATGACGACGCTGCCGCGATTGGCTTGCTTCAGGCCCGTGGCCAGTTTCATGAAGGTCGACTTGCCGCAGCCGGAGGGGCCGACGATGGCGATGAATTCGCCCGCACGGGTCTGCAGGTCGATGTCTTCCACCGCAAAATCGGTGGCGCCATCATAGGCCAGGTAGACGTGGCGGAAATCGACGAAGGGTTCGCTCATGGAAACGGTCTGCCAAGGATGCGGCCTTGATCCTGGCTGGCCTGTTGTGGCCAGCCAGGGTCGTGGCCGGAAAAAATATAAATGATTTACTTCGGGAACACGTCCAGCTCGGCCTTGGAGGGCAGGAAGCTGGCATTCCAGATCTTGTCGGCATTGACCCGGGTCTTGGTGCCGTAGGCATCCGAGACCTGCGAGGCCATCAGCGTCAGGCGCGGGCCATACACCTGGCCATAGCCTTCCGACTTGGCATGCGGCGTGGCGATGGCGCTGGCGATGGCCAGCTTGAGGCGACGCAGTTCGAGTTTTTCGTCGATCAGGCCGTCGCGCTCCTTGAGCACTTTGATGGCGGCGTCCGGATTGGCCATCACGTCACGGCTGGCCTTGGCGAAGGCGCGCAGGAAGCCCTTGATGGCTTCCGGCTTCTGCTTGACCATGGCGTCGGAGGCGATGATGGCGTTGCCGTACAGACGCACGCCATAGTCCGGATACATCATCACGTTGATGTCTTCATCCTTGATGCCGCGGGCATTGAGGTTCAGCAGCGAGGTGAAGTAGAAACCGGTGATGGCATCCACATCGCCGCGGGCCAGCATGGTTTCACGCAGCGGCGGGTCCATGCTGGTCCACTGGGTCTTGGTGGCATCCAGGCCGTTGGCCTTGGCAAAGATGGGATAGGCACGGCGACCGGCGTCGAATACCGGTGACCCCAGCTTCTTGCCGACCAGGTCGGCCGGTTTCTTGATGCCGGATTTCTTGAGCGAGAAGATCGCCGCCGGCGTGTCGTTGTAGACCATCATCACGCCCACCGGCTTGCCCGGCGCATCCGGGTTGTTGGCGGTGAATTCCATCAGCGCGGCCATGTCGGCGAAGCCCATGTCATAGGTGCCCGAGGCCACGCGGTTGACCGCATTGCCCGAGCCATTGCCGGCGTCGATGGTGACATCCAGTTTTTCCTGGGCGAAGTAACCCTTGGACTTGGCCACCAGGAACAGGGCCGACGGACCCTCGAAACGCCAGTCGAGCTGGAACTTGATCCTGGTTTCCTGGGCGGCCGCGAGGGCGCAGCTGGCGCCCAGCAGCAGGCTGATGCCGAATTTGAAGAACTTGCTGGAATGCACGGTGGACTTCCCTTCCTGGTTCGTTTGAATGGCAGATTCCCACCGGCTAAAAGCATTTAATGTGCCAAGCGCCGACCGACCCCGCCGAGTACCCTCACGCTCCCTGCGGCTCGCGGCCGCAAGCGTAATCCGGTCGGCAGGCCGGTCAGCAAGCCGCAGGGCAATGATCGACAGCGCCTGGATTTTTTGTCGACAATCAAAAAATCCATTTGCGACAATTTGGTGCTTGTCTGCACCTTCATAGATAAAAATGCACTAAAAAAAATGCGATGACGGGGCTGGAAGGCTTATCGGCTGCGCCTTTGCCTGTTCCCTGTCGGTTGCGGGAAGAGCGGGTTGATTGTTGACAATCGAAGCGACGGACCCGGGGTGTCGCCCGCGGGCCCTTGGGATTCGGCCCGGACTCGGCTAGGATTGCGCCCCTGCGCGGGCCGATGCCTGTCCTTTCGGGGGAAAGCGACTCGTGTTTTTGACCGCCGCAGACAAGTCAACCGAAGCCCTCGGAAGGGCTGGCACGGGCTTTGCGTAATGGCTGCCGTCGGTGCGGGTGTCGGCAGTGCTGTCAGCAATTTGCCAGGCCTTATTTGACAGGTAAGCACAGCGGAATGGCCGGTTTCATCCGGTGGCGGGGAGAGTGCAGGACGCCACGGGATGAACACGGAGATCCGGTCCAACAGCATTTTTTACAGTAGCAATACAGGGAGAAACTTATGAACAAGGGTATCAAGGGGAAGTACTGGATGATGGCGGCCGTGGTCGCCTCGGCAGCCGGCAGCATGTCGGCGCAGGCCGCCGACTGGGCTGACAACTCGATTGGCTATCGCTACGGCACCCGCTTCGCCGAGCCGTACAACTCGCAGGACATCACCAAGAACATCGTCAACTTCCAGCACGCCAGCGGCTACAAGTACGGTACCAACTTCCTCAACGTCGACCTGCTGATGTCCGACAGCAAGGATGACAATGCGCAGGAAGCCTACATCACCTATCGTCATACCCTCGATTTCAGCAAGATCAGCGGCAAGAACCTGGCCTTCGGCCCGGCACGCAGCGTGGGCCTGACCCTGGGCTTCGACTGGAACACCAAGAACGACAACAGCTATGCCTCCAAGAAGCGCATGCTGGTGGTCGGTCCGACCCTGATGATGGATGTGCCTGGCTTCCTCAACGTGAGCGTGCTGGCACTGTTCGAAAGCAACCAGCCCAAGGGCATCAGCAGCCGCTATACCTACGATACCCACCCGATGCTGAACCTGGCCTGGGGTATCCCGCTGGGTTCGACCGGCCTGGCCTTCGAAGGCTACATGAACTATATCGCCGCCAAGGGCAAGAACGAGTTCGGTGGTTCCACCGGTCCCGAAGTCAACTTCGACGGCCAGATCATGTATGACGTCGGCACCCCGCTGGGCATGGGCAAGAACACCTTCCGCGTCGGTCTGGAATACCAGTACTGGCGCAACAAGTTCGGCAACCCGTCCAACGTCCCGGGCTCGCTGGCCAAGACCCCGATGGTGCGCGCCGAGTACCACTTCTAAGCGGTCCGGTCGCTGCCGCTGCTGGCAGCATCATGGCGATGCCGGATCATTCGATCCGGCATTTTTTGTTGGCGCGCCGCCTGCGTGGCGCGAGCCGGAATTGGCTACACTGTCGGTCCCCGGGTGCATGGATGGCGCGCCCGGAACGGCGGGGCGGCAATCCCGGAAATGGATCACCCCTGGTCGTGATGGGGGAATGATCGGCGGTACTTGAGAGCGGAACATCATGGAAGCATATCTACTCGACTGGCTGAACCTGCTGCTGCGCTGGCTGCACGTGATCACGGCCATTGCCTGGATCGGTTCGTCCTTCTATTTCGTCTGGCTGGACAACAGCCTGGTGGCGCCCACCGATCCCGAGCTGAAGGAAAAAGGCGTCGGTGGCGAACTGTGGGCGGTCCACGGTGGCGGCTTCTACAATCCGCAGAAATACCTGCTCGCGCCCAAGGCCTTGCCGGAGCATCTGCACTGGTTCTACTGGGAGTCCTACAGTACCTGGTTGTCGGGCTTCGCCCTGTTTTCACTGCTGTACCTGTTCAATGCCAACGTGTTCCTGGTGGACCGCAACGTGTTCGACATGTCGGCCTCGATGGCCGGCGGCACTGCCATCGCCTTCCTGCTTTTCAACTGGCTGATCTACGACGC
The DNA here is from genome assembly GCF_002870055.1 of Herbaspirillum sp. BH-1. Classification (NCBI taxonomy): domain Bacteria; kingdom Pseudomonadati; phylum Pseudomonadota; class Betaproteobacteria; order Burkholderiales; family Oxalobacteraceae; genus Herbaspirillum; species Herbaspirillum sp. BH-1. The sequence goes on from NZ_PKOI01000013.1 coordinate 10,647, forward strand.
CATCTGCAGCACCATCGGTGACCGTCCCGGTGCGGACCGGCTGGTCAACCTGCTGGTGGGTCTGCAGGTGATCGTCTCGGTATGGGCGGCCTGCCATCTGTTCTCGGGACGGGCGGCCTTCCTCATCAGCGGTGCCTCGCTGGCCACCATCATGAGTGCCAACGTGCTGATGTGGATCATCCCGGGCCAGCGCAAGATGGTGGCGTCGATGCGTGCCGGGCAGGCGCCCGACCCCATCCACGGCAAGCGCGGCAAGCAGGGCAGCGTGCACAACACCTACTTCACCCTGCCGGTGTTGTTCGCGATGCTGTCCAATCACTACAGCATGACCTACAGCGCGCCGCATAACTGGCTGGTGCTGCTGTTCATCATGGCCGCCGGCGCCCTGATCCGGCAGTTCTTCGTGTTGCGCCACAAGGGTGTCTACAACTGGTGGTATCCCGGAGCTGCCGTGTTGTTGCTGCTGGCGGTGATCATCTGGATGAGCCCGGCGATGCAGGCCAGCCCGGCTGCCCCGGTTGCTGCTGCCACGCCTGCCGAGGCTGCTGGCGCGGCAACAGCGGCATCGACATCGCCATCGGCTGGCGGGTTTGCCCAGGTGCAGCAGGTGATACAGGCGCGCTGCATCCAGTGCCATGCGGCCAAGCCGACGCTGATGCCGGTGCCGGGCAAGGGCGTGCTGCTGGATAGCCCCGACAACATCGCCCAGCATGCGCAGCAGATCTATCAACAGGCCGTGGTGCAGAAGTCCATGCCACTGGGGAACATGACCCACATCACCGATGACGAGCGGGCGGTGATCGGCAAGTGGTTCGAGAGCGGCGCCTCCATCAAGTAGAAATGCCGCCAGCAGAAGCTGGCGGCATCGGTCCTGATGCAGGATGTCATGCAGGGCGTCCGGCCATCCGACGCCCTTCTCTTCAGCGTTGCGCGAAGGGATGCGTCTTCTGCCAGTGCTCGGCGATATCGATGCGGCGGCAGATCCAGACCTTGTCGTGTGACTGCACGTAATCCAGGAAGCGCTGCAAGGCGCGGAAGCGCCCCGGACGTCCCAGCAGGCGGCAATGCATGCCGATGGAGAGCATCTTCGGCGCTTCTTCTCCCTCCTCGTACAGCACGTCGAAACTATCCTTCAGGTACTGGTAGAAATGCTCGCTGGTGTTGAAGCCCTGCGGCGTGGCAAAGCGCATGTCGTTGGAGTCCAGCGTATAGGGGACGACCAGATGTGGACGCTTTTCGCCGCTGGCGGTCTGGACTTCGATCCAGAACGGCAGGTCGTCGCCGTAGTAATCCGAGTCATAGGCGAAACCGCCATGCTCCACCACCAGTTGCCGGGTATTGGGTGAATCGCGGCCGGTGTACCAGCCCAGCGGGGCCGATCCGGTGAGTTCACGGAAGATCTGCACGGCCTCGCGCATGTGGGCGCGTTCGGTCTCGATGTCCATGCTCTGGTAATGAATCCAGCGCAGGCCATGGCAGGCAATCTCATGACCCAGCTCCTGGAACGCCTGCGTGACGTCGGGTGAACGCTGCAATGCCATGGCCACGCCGAAGATGGTCATGGGCAGGCCGCGTTTTTCGAATTCGCGCAGGATGCGCCAGACACCCACCCGTGAGCCGTATTCGTAGATCGATTCCATCGACATGTGCCGCGCCGGATACGCCGCCGCGCCCACGATCTCCGAGAGGAACTGCTCCGAGGCGGGGTCGCCGTGCAATACGCAGTTCTCGCCGCCTTCTTCGTAGTTCAGCACGAATTGCAGCGCCACCCTTGCCTGGCCGGGCCAGTGTGCGTGCGGCGGGTTGCGGCCGTAGCCGGCGAGGTCGCGTGGGTAAGTTTGTTGCTGTGACATAAGTTCTTCGTTTGGCTATCAAGAAAGAAAACCGCAGCGCCCGACAACGGCGCCGCGTGGGAAATCAGATGCGTGCAAAACCGCTGAGCAAACCATGATAAGCCTTGGGCAGCGGGCGCGCCCATTCGCCACCCTTGGCCGTGCCCAGGCCCAGTGCCACCAGCGACTCGGCCAGCTTGACGGCGGCGGTGACGCCATCGATCACCGGCGCACCGATGTCGCGACCGATCGCCGCGCACAGGTCGGCCATGCCGGCACAGCCCAGGACGATGGCCTCGGCGCCGTCTTCGGCCAGCGCACGCCGGCATTCCTCGGTGATGCGGGCACGCGCATCGGAGGCCGGGTTCTCCAGCTCCAGCACCGCAATCTCGCAGGCGCGCACGTTGCGGCAGAAGCGCTGCATGCCGTAGCGCTCGGCCAGGTGCCAGGCCATGCCGCTGGTGCGTGCCAGCGTGGTCACCACCGAGAAGGACGGGGCGACCAGGCTGGCCATGTGCATGGCCGCTTCGGCAATCCCGATCACCGGACCACGGGCCAGCTCGCGTGCCGCCGACAGTCCCGGGTCGCCGAAGCAGGCGATCACGTAGGCATCCATGCCGGCGCGCTCGCCCTCGTCGATTTCCTGCAGCAGTCCCGGCACGGCCAGCGCCTCGTCATAGTGGCTCTCGATCGAGGCCGGCCCCATCTGCGGGCTCACGCCCGTGATCTCGGTGCCGGGCGCGGCCACCTGGCGGGCGCAGGCGGTCATGGCCTCGGTCATGCTCATGGTGGTGTTGGGATTGATCAGCTTGATGCGCATGCTTGTTCCTTGATGCAAGGGGAGACGATGTCGACGGCGTTCAGCGCTTGCGCGTGAACATCAGGTAGAACACCGAGCCCAGCGCCGCGCCGATGAACCAGGAGAAGTCGGCTGCCTTGCGCAATTGCGGCAGCATGACGCAGGCCACGCAGACGGCAGCGGCCAGCACCAGCGCCTTGACGGCGTCGCGGTTGATCCCGTTGGTGTACCAGTAGCGACCCTCCGGACGCATGGTGTACAGGTCCTCGACCTTGACCTGGCGTTGCTTGACCAGGTAGTAGTCCGCCAACAGGATGCCGTACAGCGGGCCGATGAAGCCGCCCAGTACATCCAGGGTGTAGTGGATCACTTCCGGATTGCCGAACAGGTTCCAGGGCGTGATGAAGATCGAGGCCGTGGCCGCGATCATGCCGCCGGCGCGCCAGCTGATGCGGCTGGGCGAGAGGTTGGAAAAGTCGAAGGCGGCCGAGACGAAGTTGGCCACGATGTTGATGCCGATGGTGGCCGTCAGGAAGGTCAGTGCACCGATCACCGCGGCCGTGGTGCTGTCGATGCGCGAAACGGTTTCCACCGGGTCGGTGATGAGTTCACCGAAGACGGCAATGGTGGCCGAGGTGGTCACCACGGTGACGATCGAGAACGCCAGGAAGTTCACCGGCAGGCCCCAGAAGTTGCCGCGCTTCACATCGGCGAAGCTATGGCAGTAGCGCGAAAAGTCGCCGAAGTTGAGCATCGGCCCGGAGAAGTAGGACACCACCAGCGAGATGGCCGTGATCATCACCGAGACTGCCGCCCAGCCGCTGTACTTGATCTCGCCCAGGTTCAGGCCGACATTCTGCCAGCCGGCCTTGTAGATCATCCAGCCGGCCAGCAGGAACATCACCACGTACACCGCCGGTCCGGCAAAGTCGATGAATTTCTTGATGGTCTCCATGCCGTTCCAGAACACCAGCGCCTGCAGCACCCACAGCAGCAGGAAGCCACCCCAGCCCAGCGCCGAGAGGCCGGCGAAGGAGTGCACGTGGACATCGGCATAGGGCTTCAGTTCGGGGAAGAACTTCAGCACCACCACCACGAAGGCGGCCGAGGCCAGGTAGGTCTGGATGCCGTACCAGGCCACCGCGATCAGGCCGCGGATCATGGCCGGCACGTTGGCCCCCAGCACGCCGAAGGACAAGCGGCTCATCACCGGATAGGGCACGCCATGCGCCTGGCTGGGACGCGCCACCAGATTGCACAGCAGGTAGACGATGCTGATGCCGATCAGCAGCGAGATCAGCACCTGCCAGCTGGTCAGGCCCAGTGCGAACAGGCTGCCGGCGAAGACATAGCCGCCCACGCTGTGCACATCGGACATCCAGAAGGCGAAGATGTTGTAGGAACCCCAGGTCTGTTTTTTCAGCGGGGCGAGATCTTCATTGGTCAGGCGCGCATCATTGCCGCCGGTGGCGCCGGCAAGCGCAGGGCCGGAAGCAGAGGGGGCGGGGGAAGCATCGGTAGTCATGGCCGGTCTCCATCAGAGAGAAAGGGTGGGGCGAAACGAATCACGCCCGGCCGGGGCCGGGCTGTTCAACGGACTTCCTGCATGCTCTTGGCGGCATGGTGGTGGTCACACGGTCGGTACTGCAGCGAGCCGCGCGACGTGGCCCTGTCTGTTGCTGACTTCCTTTTTCACTTCCTTCTTCCATCTTCCTGAGGTCCCCGTCGGGGGAAATCAGGATGTGCGCGCCGGCCCGTGGTTCACAGTCCCTTGCCGAGCACGGCGCGCAGATCGAACTGGTCATCCGCATCCGGCCGTACCCGGTCCTCGCACAAATGCAAGTGATGTGCCATATGCGACTGGGCTGCGGCGATGTCGCCCTGTTCCAGCGCTTCCAGCACGGTCTCGTGTTCATCGAAGGAGCAGGCGTTGTGGCCCGGCGCCTCCGTCTTGGCAATCATCAGCGTGGTGCGCGAGACCAGCTTGCGCAGCGTCTCCACCAGCAACGCGTTGCCGGTCAGTTCCGCCAGCGCCAGGTGGAACTGGGCCGAGAGCCTGATCCAGCGCGGCCGGTCGCCGTTGAGATAGCAATCCCGTTCTTCTTCCACCATGCGCCGCAGGCCGGCGATCTGGCGCGTCCCGGCGGCCTGCCCGACCTTTTCCAGCACCGCGTGTTCGAGGATGTTGCGCAACTCGAACATGTCGCGCACCTCGGCGTGCGAGGGACTGGCGATGAAGGCGCCGCGATTGGCTTCCAGGTCCACCATGCCCTCCGAGGCCAGTCGCGAGAGCACCTTGCGCACCGTGTGGCGGGCCGTGTCGTAGATCTGGCACAGCGTCTGCTCGGTCAGCTTGGTCCGCGGCGGCAGCCGGTGTTCCATGATGGCGTCGTAGATGTCCTGGTACATCCTCTCCTCGACCGCCCCGGTGTGTTCACGCTCCCGGGCGCTGGTACCGGAACTGGCACTGGCACTGGCACGCGTGGCGGGGGCAGGGGGGCGGGCGGTCTTGTTGGCTTTGTTCATGGTGATCGTGCTCTGGCTGGTCATTCTGGTCTGGAAGGTCTTCGCCGGATGACGAGGGAGTGCAGGAATCGTCAACAATCGTGGAACAGATATGCAACAAAACGGGGCTTATTCTGCACCAAAAAGAGAGGAATGTGTCCCCCTTTGGTTCAGCCATCTACCGCGTTTCGATGCTGCGCTGCAGCGCCCGTCAGCCTGTACTGCCTTGAAGGCCAGTGCTTGTCGGCATGTTGCAGGGCATGATCTGCGTTCCACAGATTGTCGGCAATCCGTCTCGTGATTCCCGGCAAAAATCCTGCTCAATGGCGTAGTTCAGTTGCCGTCATTCACGGACGGGACGGTTGCCAATTCAGGGCCACACGCATGCAAGAAGCGTGCTTGCCGGCGTCTCGCCCAACAAAAACGCCCGGCCGGGGCCGGGCGTGGAAGGCGGAAAGCGGGGCAAAGCGGGCTGCGCTCAGTGGGCGGCGGCGTACTGTTCCAGTTCCTGATGCAGGATGGCCTTGTCTTCGTCGGACAGGAAGCAGGCGTCGATGCCATTGCGTGCCAGTTGCAGTACCTGTTGGCGCGACAGATCGAGCGAACGCGCCACGGCGTGGTAGTTGGCATTCATGTAGCCACCGAAGTAGGCCGGGTCGTCGGAGTTGACCGTCACCGCCAGCCCGGCATCGAGCAGGCGCGCCAGGTTGTGTTCGGCCATGTCCTTGACCACGCACAGCTTCAGGTTGGACAGCGGGCAGACCGTCAGCGGCGTGCGCTGCTGCGCCAGGCGCTGCATCAGGGCCGGGTCTTCCTCGCTGCGCACGCCATGGTCGATGCGCTCCACGTGCAGCACGTCCAGCGCACCGATGACGTAGGCGGCCGGGCCTTCCTCGCCGGCATGGGCCACCAGGCGGAAGCCCAGTTCGCGGCAGCGCGCATAGACGCGTTCGAACTTCTCCGGCGGGTTGCCGCGCTCGGAGGAATCCAGGCCGATGCCCAGCCACAGGTCGGCATATTGCTCGCGCAGCGGCAGGGCGGCCTCCAGGGTGGCGAAGGCATCTTCTTCCGACAGGTGGCGCAGGAAGGACATGATCATCACGCTGCCGAAGCCATCGCGACGACGCGCATCGCGCAGCGCACCGGCGATGCCGGCAAATACGGTGGCGATTGGAATGCCGCGCTCGGTATGGGTCTGCGGATCGAAGAAGATCTCTGCATGACGCACCTGGTCGGCCTGGGCGCGGGCGATGTAGGCAGCCGTCATGTCGTAGAAGTCCTGCTCGGTGCGCAGCACGTTGGCGCCGGCGTAGTAGAGGTCGAGGAAGGACTGCAGGTCGCTGAAGTTGTAGGCGGCGCGCAGGTCTTCCACCGAGGCGTAGGGCAGATCGACCTGGTTGCGCTGGGCCAGGGCGAACATCAGCTCGGGTTCCAGCGTGCCTTCGATATGCAGATGCAGTTCGGTTTTCGGCATGCCGGCGATGAAGCCGTCGAGGGCGGTGCCGGTGGCGGTGGAGGAAATGGCTGCTGAGCTCATGGAAACGACCCTTCAAAAATGGCGGTAACAGGGGAGGCGGGCATAGGCTGGCCCCGGGCCAGTTCAAGCAAACGGGGTTCGCGCCAGTATGGCCGCCTTCCGGACCCCGCATTATCACGCAAATCCCATACCGGGCTCCATCTGCGTACGCGATGCTGAACCATCCGCAGGCGCCGTGCTCTGAGTAGCACGGCAACAGGCATCCCGCCAGACGGGACTTTGACGGGGATGCAAGGAAATATCGCCAGCGACCGGCAAGACATGTTTAAATGCTAAGCTTCTTGGGGGAAACGAATGCGCAACACGATCAGGGGTACTGTGCAGTGGATGTTGACCGGAACCATGCTGGCCACCATGGCCGGCTGTTCCATGATGCCGTGGACCGACGAGGAGGACCCCACCGTGGTCCCCTACAAGACCATTCTCAGCGGTTCCTACCAGGGCTTCCTGAAGAACTGGGATGACCAGCGCCAACCGGTCTTCTGCGCCCTGATCCGCAGCCGCAGCGAATGGGACCGCTGGATGCAGCCGGCCCCGACCAACGGTGACCAGCGCCCCACCGGCCCCTCGGCCGATCACTTCGAACGCAAGCAATACCTGCTGGTGGCCCGCACCATGAGCGCCCCGGATGCGGCCGAACGTCCGCATGTCTTCACGCCGCTGTCGGTCCGCCTGCGCGATGGCCGGCTGCGCCTGAACTACCTCTATCGTGCCCCGGCCTCGGGCGCTTCCTACCGGATCAAGGATTACCTGATGGTGGCCATTCCCAAGGAACGCTTCACCACCGGACCGGTGGTGTTCTATGAGAATGATCGCAAGGTGTGTGAGCTAGACCGTTGAACGGCGGCACTGGCTGAAGCACGCGCCCGGCAGGCAGGGCCTGGCTTCAGGGTCTTGCCAGCTTGATGATAGGGAAATGCTTTGCTTCGTAGGCCTCGACCAGCGTCACCAGGACGTCCAGCCTATCCCCTTCAGGCGTGTTCCGCCTGGCCGACATGAGGCCGTCGATTTCCACCAGCGTGGCACGATAGTCGGCCTTTGTCTTGATCGGCTTGATCTCCATGGTCTTTCCCTTAATCGTCTGCGCGTCGATGCGATCGTGCTGGGCGTGCGTGCCGATGAAGCGGACGTAGACGAAGGCGCGTGCACAATAGCAGCCATCCCCTTTCGAGTCCGCCATCGTCCAATAAAAACACCCCAGGTCCGGAAAATCTTCCGTACCTGGGGTGTCTCCTATCCGGCAATCGATGCAGTGCAGTCGCTCAGGCGCCCTGCGTCATGCCAATGAACTGCTGCAGTTCCGGTGTCTTCGGATTGCCGAACAGTTCTTCCGGCGGTCCGATCTCATGGACCTTGCCCTGGTGCATGAAGACCAGGCGATTGCAGACCTCGCGGGCGAAGCGCATTTCGTGGGTCACCATCAGCAGGGTCATGCCTTCCTTGGCCAGACCGCGCATGACGGTCAGCACTTCATTGACCAGTTCCGGATCCAGCGCCGAGGTGATTTCATCACACAGCAGGGCCTGCGGGCTCATCGACAGCGCGCGCGCAATCGCCACGCGCTGCTGCTGGCCGCCGGAGAGCTGGTCGGGAAAGGCGTCGAACTTGTGACCCAGGCCGACCTTTTCCAGGTTGGCCTTGGCCGTGGCCATGGCGTCGGCTTCGGACGTGCCCTTGACGATCATCGGCGCGATCATCACGTTGCGACCCACCGACAGGTGCGGGAACAGGTTGAACTGCTGGAAGATCATGCCGACCTTCAGGCGCAGGTTGCGCAGTTCCAGTTCGCTGGCGCCCAGCTTGGCACCGGCCACGCTGATGTTGCCTTCGTCGATGCTCTCCAGGCCGTTGATACAGCGCAGGAGGGTGGACTTGCCCGAGCCGCTCTTGCCGATGATGGCGATCACTTCGCCGGGCTCGACATCCAGGCTGATGCCCTTGAGGACCTCGTTGTCGCCGAAGCGTTTCTTGACGTTGTCAATGGCGATGAGCGGCATTGTATTTCCTTTCTAAAGACTGGCTGTACTTGGACAGCGGCCAGCAAAGCACGAAGTAGAAGGCGCCCACGATGGCGAACACCGTGAAGGGGCGGAAGGTGGCGTTGGTGATGACGGTGCCGGCCTTGGACAGTTCGATGAAGCCGATGATGGAGGTCACCGCAGTGGATTTGATGATCTGCACGCCGAAGCCGACGGTGGGCGCAATGGCGATACGGAAGGCCTGCGGCAGCACGATGTAGCGCATCTGCTGGAAGTAGCCCATGGCCAGCACCGAGGAGGCTTCCCACTGCCCCTTGGGTACGGCTTCCACGCAGCCGCGCCAGATTTCGGCGAGATACGAGGCGCTCCAGCACATCAAGGCCAGTCCTGCCGCCAGCCAGGCCGGCACTTCGATGCCGAACAGCGCGATGCCGAAGAAGACCAGGAACAGCTGCATCAGCAGCGGCGTGCCCTGGAACAGTTCGATGTACAGCCGCGCCACCTGACGCAGCCAGTTCTGGCGCGAGGTGCGCATGAACAGGATGATCAGGCCCAGCGCGCCGCCGAGCAGGAAGGTGACCAGCGAGAGCAGGATGGTCCAGCGCCACGCCAGCATCAGGTTGCGGACGATGTCCCAGGTGGTGAACGAGATCATGCGGTCCTCCGGGCGGTGATGAAGTGTTGACCGATCAGGCGCAGCAGTTGGCGCAACAGGATGGCCAGTACCAGATAGATGGCGGTGGCCACGATGTAGGCCTCGAAGGCGCGGAAGTTGCGACCCTGGATGTAGTTGGCAGCGAACGACAGTTCTTCCACCGCGATCTGCGAGCACACGGCCGAGCCCAGCATCACGATCACCACCTGCGAGGACAGCGCCGGCCAGATCTTCTGCAGCGCCGGGCGCAGGATGATGTGGCGGAAGATCTGCATGCGCGACATCGACAAGGATTGCGCTGCCTCGATCTGGCCGCGCGGGATGGCCTGCACGCCGGCACGGATGATTTCGGTGCTGTACGCGCCCAGGTTGATCACCATGGCCAGGATGGCGGCGCTGATTTCACTGATATGGACATTCAGCGAAGGCAGGCCGAAGAAGATGAAGAACAATTGCACCAGGAAGGGCGTGTTGCGGATCATCTCCACATAGGCGCTGACGATGGGCTTGAGCCAGCCCGGTCCCTGCGTGCGCGCCCAGGCGCCGAAGATGCCCACGGCCACGCCGAGCACGCCGCCGATGGCAATGAGCTCGATGGTGGTCACCACACCCTTGACGATGACGTCGGTGTAGTCGAGGGTGGAAAGGAAATCGAATTGATAAGCCATGATGTCGTGTCTGCCCTGCCTTTATGTGCTGCGTGCTGCCGGGTTGTCCGCCTGCCCTGCGATGGTGCTCTTGCTCTGAAAACGTGTATCTGGTGCTGCGTGCATCGCCGGTTCCGGGCGGAATCGGACCGGCGATGCAGGGTACTGCGGGGCTATTGCAATTTACAGGCCAGCCGGCAGCGGCAGGCCCAGCCACTTCTGCGAGATGGCGTTGAGGCTGCCATCCTTCTTGGCTTCGGCCAGGATCGCGTCGACCTTGTCCTGCAGCTTCTTCTCACCCTTGTTCAGACCGATGAAGCAAGGCGAATCCTTGATCAGGAACTTGGTTTCGGGCTTCTTGGGCGGGTTCTTGGCGATGATGGCAGCGGCCACCACGTTGCCGGTGGCCACCAGTTGCACCTGGCCCGAGAGGAAGGAGCTGATGGTGCTGTTGTTGTCTTCGTAGCGCTTCACTGTCGCAGTGGGCGGGACGATCTTGGTCAGTTCCAGGTCTTCCACCGAACCACGGGTGACCGCGATGGTCTTGCCGGCCAGGTCGGCCGCACCCTTGACGGACAGGTCGGCCGGGCCGAACACACCGTTGAAGAACGGTGCATAGGCGGCCGAGAAGTCGATCACCTTCTCACGCTCTGCGTTCTTGCCCATGCTGGAGATGACCAGGTCGACCTTCTTGGTGGTCAGGTAGGGGATACGGTTGGCGCTGGAGACCGGGATCAGTTCCACCTTCACGCCCAGCTTCTTGGCGATCAGGGTGGCCACATCGATGTCCAGGCCCAGTGGCTTGAGGTCGGAGTCGACCGAGCCGAACGGCGGGAAGTCGGCCGGCACGGCCACGCGCAGCGTGCCGTTCTTCTGGATATCGTCCAGGGCGTCGGCACGGGCAGCCGAAGCGGAGAACATCATGGCGCCGGCCATCAGGCCGAGCAGGAGTTTGGTCAGTTTCATAGCAGTTTCCCTAGTGTTGACGACGTTGATGAGTGGCCCTGCGCGGTGCTGGCGCTTACTGCGGCCGTTTGCCTGGCGGGCCCGAGACGTCGGTCCCCGCGGCGGCCCCCTGCCGCGAGACCGATGCCAGTGCCTGCCGCAGCGGTTCCAGCGGATCGCTGCTGCGCACCTGGTTGAGACCTGATTCCACGTGTTGCAAGTGGACCTGCATCAGGTGCTCAGCCTGTTCCAGATCGCCGCGTTCCAGCGCCTCGACGATCAGGACATGTTCCGAACACGAATCCTCCGCCTGCTCCGACGACTGGTGCAGCATCGCCGTCAGCGTGGTGCGGGCGGTCAGGTCGCGCAGCGTTTCCGACAGCAGCGAGTTGCCCAGGCATTCGCACAGGCAGACGTGGAAATCGCCCAGCAGATAGCTGCGCGCCCCGACGTCGGCGCCGGCAATGGCGGCCTCTTCGCGGGCGATGTGCTCGCGCAGCTGCCGGATTGCCTCGCCGCTGACCGGACGTACCCGCGCCTGTCGCAGCAGACCCAGCTCGATCACGCGGCGCGCCTCGAAGGCCTCGCGCGCCTGCTCCGGCGTGGGTTCGATGACGAACCAGCCGCGCCGCGCACTGACCGTGACGATGCCGCGTGCCATGAGCCGCGTCAGCGCTTCCCGCACCTGGGTGCGCGAAACGCCGAACAGGTCGGCCAGTTGCTGCTCGCCCAGCCGGGTACCCGGCGCCAATTGCTTGGCGAGGATGGCCTCGGTGATGCGGATCGCAATCTGCGACGACGACTTGACGGAAGGATTGGTGCTCATGTCCCCTCATCAGCAAGTTGTGTGCCACGCTGATATACAAGATTGGCATACAACACACGGCGACGATTATTGGTGGCGAAAAGCTTGTGTGGCAAGGATTTTCGCTGGGTGCAGGGCGGGGGGAATACTGCGGGGGTGAAGTGTGCTGCAGTGCGATGCGAGTGGAGGTGAAGCTTAATACTGCACCTTTTGCTGCTTTTTGGTGCAGGAAAAGATACGCCGGGGTCATCGCTACCGCCCCGGTTTTGTGCATTGCATTGTCGTCATGCCATCGTTGGTGGCGGGCGACGCCGGGCCTGTCCCGGCCTGCGGGACGATGGCCCTAAGGCAGCCGGCCCAGCGCTTCCCTGGCTTGCCGGTATTGCTCGATCAGCTGCTCCACAATGCGTGCGGCCGGCAGCACTTCACTGACGGCGCCCAGCCCCTGGCCGCTGCCCCAGATGTCCTTCCAGCGCTTGGGGCGGGCCACATCCATGCCTTGCGCCGGCGCCTCTCGAAGCTGGTCGGGATCGAGGCCGGCGGCGCGGATGCTCGGTTTGAGGTAATTGCCGGGGACGCCGGAGAAATAGGGGGTATGGACGATATCCTCGGCGCTGCCCTGCACGATCATCTGCTTGTACAGCGGTGCCGCCGCCGATTCTTCCGAGGCGATGAAGCGTGTTCCCATATAGACCAGGTCGCAGCCCAGGGCCTGTGCCGCCAGGATGCCGCGTCCATCGGAAATGGCGCCGCCCAGTACCAGCAGCCCGTCGAACAGGCGGCGCACCTCGGCCGCCAGGGCGAACGGACTGAGCGCGCCGGCATGCCCTCCGGCCCCGGCGCAGACCAGGATCAGGCCATCCACACCGGCGGCGATGGCCTTGCGCGCATGGCGCAGCGTGGTCACATCGTGCAGCACGATACCGCCATAGGCATGTATCGCAGCCACTACCTGCTCGGGCGCATGCAGCGAGGTGATGACGATCGGCACGCGGTGGCGCACGCAGGTGGCCAGGTCATCCTGCAGGCGCTGGTTGGATGGATGCACGATCAGGTTCACTGCATAGGGCGCAATGATGCGCGAAGGATGGGCCTGGCGCAGGGCGTCCAGGTCCTCTTCGATGCGGCACAGCCATTGCTCCAGTTGTTCCTGCGGACGGGCATTGAGGGCCGGGAAGGCGCCGACGATGCCGGCCCCGCATTGCGCCGTCACCAGCGCAGGATTGGACACCAGGAACATGGGCGAGCCGATCACCGGCAGCCGCAGCCGTGCCGCCAGGGTGGCGGCGCTCATGCCGTCCTCCCGCTGGCCTGGCCGAAGGCGGCGATGCGTGCGGCCATGTCCGGGCCCTTGCCGGCATTGCGGAATACTTCGTGCGCCAGTCCGGCCGCCAGGGGCAGGCCATCGGTCTCTTCCAGCAGGCGCTTGGTGGCGCGGTGAGAGAACCAGGAGCCGGCCAGCAGCTCGCGTACCAGTGCCTGGAGTTCGGTCTCGAACTGCGCATCGTCGAAGCAGAGATTGGCCAAGCCCATCTCTGCGGCGCGCTGACCGTCGTAACGCCGGCCCAGCAACATCATCTCGCGCGCACGGGCCACGCCGATGCGTCTTGGCAGGCGCTGACTCATGCCCCATAACGGCGTCAGCGCCCAGCGCGCATGAGTATCGGCAAAGCTGGCCGAGCGGCTGCAGACGATCAGGTCGCCGGCCAGCGCCAGTTCCAGCGCACCGGTGTAGCAATGGCCGTGCACCGCCACGATTACCACCTGCGGCAGCCGCGCCAGGCGATCGATGGTGCGCGCCTGCAGATGTGGCAGCGGCAGGGCCTGGCCGGCGGCGATGTCGTGCAGATCGTTGCCGGCCGAGAAGCAGCGGCCGGCACCACGCAGCAGTACCGCACCGATGTGCTCCTGCTGCTGCTCCAGCGCACCCAGGTGGGCATGCAACTGCTGGAACATCTCTACCGTCAGGGCATTGAGCTTATCGGGCCGGTTCAGTGTCAGCGTGCATAGCCCATCGCAGTCCTCCCGCAACACCTGCGCGCTCATGACTGCGCCGCCTGCGCCTGCTGGCGCGCGCCTTCGCAGGTGAGGACGAGGACCTCGCTGTCGCCTTCCTGGGCGACCTCGCCGCGCTGGTTCAGCAGCCGGAAGCGCCGTCCCAGCTTGCCGCTGCGTCCGCTCTTGCCGGCTTCCACCGTCAGGATCTCCAGCTCCAGGTGCAGTGTGTCGCCCACCAGGATGGGTTGCTTGAACTCCCACTGGCGCAAGCCCAGCATGGCAATCACGGAGTGTTCGAAGATGCCCAGCTGGTGCAGCATCCCGGTACACAGGGCGATGCCCAGGGTGCCATGCACCAGGCGCTGACCATAGCGCGTGTGGCGCGCAAATTCGGCATCGGCGTGGATCGGGTTCCAGTCACCGGACAGCATCGAGAACATGGTCAGGTCCGTCTCCGTGAGGGTGCGTCCGCCGCTGGTGAAGCGTTGACCGGGCTGGAAATCTTCGAGGTAGAGGGAAGGCATGCGGGCTCCGTGGGCAAAAGGGTCAGGCGGCTGCGGTCAGCCGTTGCAGCGCCATGTCGCGCAGCTTGGCGCGCTGGATCTTGGTGCCGTTCGAACTCTGGGTGGTCGGGAAGGCATCGACCAACCAGACATGCGCCGGCACCTTGAAGGGCGCCAGGTTCTGGCTGGCGCTGCGCAGGATGGCCTGCGTATCGGGACGGGCGTCGGGCGCGGCGATGACGAAGGCCACCGGCCGCGCCTGGCAGCCGATATCCACCGAGACCACCTGCACATCGGCGACCCCGGCCACGGTCTTGATGACATCCTCGATTTCCACCGGGCTGACCAGATAGCCGCCCAGCCGCATGGCGTCGCCCTGGCGAGTCAGATAGACGAAGCTGCCATCGGCGCGCAGGTATCCGACGTCGCCGGTACGGAAGTAGCCTTCGGCGTCCATTGCGCGGGCGCTGGCTTCGGGGTTGTTCAGATAAGTCACGAAGTTGGTATCGGCGCGGATTTCGATGGCGCCGCTCTGGCCTGGACCCAGCAGCTCGCCGCTGTCGATGTCGCGGATGCGGATCTGCACGCCGAAAGCGTGACTGGCCGGCAGGCCACCGCCGAGAATGCGCTCCGACAGTGGCAGCGCGCGCGCTTGCAGCGAGAACAGTGCCTGCACCTCGGACGAGCCGTACAGACCGATCAGGGGGATGCCTCTGGCCCAGGCGGCCTCGGTGAATTCCACCACGCCCGGATGGAAGCAGGCAAAACCGAACACGCGTGCACTGGGGAAGGGGCGTTCGCCCTGTCCGTGTTCGATGACGCGACGGAACATCTCGTCGCTGCCGAAGACATGCGTGACCGCGTGGCGGACGATGAGCTGCGCGGCCTGTTCTCCATCGAAGGTATCCATCATCACGATGGGCTGGCCGGCAACGAAGGTCGCCATCGCCGCATTGAATCCGAACACGCCGGCGAAGGGCAGGGCCGCCAGCAGCCGCACCCCGTCCTCGCTGAAGCCATAGGCCGGCGCCGCGCGCTGGCTGTGCAGGCAGATCGTGCGCTGGCTATGCAGCACCAGCTTGGGACCACTGGTGGTCCCTGAAGTGGTGAAGAGGATACTGGCCATATCCGGTGCGGCGGCCGTGATGGGGTCGTCGGCGGCCACCGGCGGCAGCCGATGCAGATCGAAGCGCACTGCGGGTTTGCCCAGTACCTGCGCGGGTGGCGTATCGCCGGCATCCAGTACCACCACCTCACGCAGCGCTGCTGCAGCTTGCGGCGGCACATCGGCCAGCACCGCCGGAAAATCGATCTTGCGGAAGTTCAGTTGCAACACCAGCAGACTGGCCTGGGAACGTTCCAGGATGTAGGCCAGCTCGTGCGAGCGATAGCGGGTATTGACCGTCATCACGGCCGCGCCCAGGCGCGCCAGTGCGAAGTACAGCGCCAACCACTCGATGCGGTTGACCAGCCACAGCGCCACCCGGTCGCCGGGCTTGACGCCGCGCGCCTGCAGCCAGGCTGCGCTGCGTCGGACCATGTCATCGAATTGTGCGTAGGTAATGCGCTCTTCATCGACAATGAAGGCGGTGGCGTCGCCGCGTTCGGCCACATGACGGGCCAGCAGCGCGGGCAGGGTCAGCAGGGTCTGCGGAGTTTGCGGAGTTTGGTCGGGCATCAGTAAAGCTCCATCAGCTTGGCGTTGTCGTCCAGTTCGGCGGGCAGGGCTTCGCGGATGATGGCACCGGACTTCATGACCACCACCCGATCCGAGATCTTCAGGGCCTGCTTGACGTTCTGCTCCACCAGCAGGATCGCCATGCCGGTCTCGCGCTGCAGCTGCCGGATCGGTTGCAGCAGGTCCTGGAACAACTTGGGTGCCAGACCGATCGAGGGCTCGTCCATCAGCAGGCAGCGCGGCCGCGACAGCAGTGCGCGGCCGATGGAGACCATCTGTTGCTGACCGCCCGAGAGGGTGCCGGCGCGGCGCCCGTAGAACTGCCGTAGCGCTGGCAGGACCGACATCACCCAGTCCAGTCGTGCCTGGCGTTCGCCTTCGGCTACGCCGGCGGCCCACAGCCCCATCTTCATGGTCTCGGCCACCGTCAGTCCGGGAAACACTCCGCGCCCCTCAGGCACCAGCGAGACACCGGCCGCACACAGGCGACGCGGCTCCACTACCGCCAGCGGTTGGCCGTCCAGCAGCACCTGGCCTTCCTGGCGGGCGACCAGACCGAACAGCGTCTTCAACAGGGTCGACTTGCCGGCGCCGTTATGTCCGATCAGGCAGAGCACTTCGCCCGGCAGCAGGCGGAAATCGAAATCGCGCAATACCGGACGACCGCCATAGCCCACCACCAGCTGGCGGGTCTCCAGCAGGGCCGGGGCAGGGTCGGGATGGACTTGGGCATTCATGAGGTCTGGTCTCCGAAATAGATGGCGGCGAGGTGCGGATTCTTCAGTACCTCGTCCGGTAGGCCATCGGCCAGCAGCTTGCCCTGATCGAGGAAGGCGATGCGGTCGGAAATGCCGACCACGATATCGAGGTTGTGTTCGATGATGCACACCGTCACGCCCTTGGCGACCTCGCTGCGCAGTAGTCCGAGGAAGCGCTCGTAGGAGCTGCGGTCCAGGCCCGAGGCCGGTTCGTCGAGCAGCCAGATGCGGGCATCGGCGGCCATGATGCGGGCCATGCTGAGAAACTTGCGTTCCGCATAGGAGAGGTCGAGGGCACGGGTGCGCGCCTTGGTCGCCAGGCCGGTGCGTGCCAGGATATCGTGCACCCGTTCCAGGCGCTGCTGGCGCGCGGCACACCCACCCGGTTGCCAGATCCACGACACCGGCTCCATCACGGTCAGCACATTTTCTTCCACGCTCATCTGGTTGAACAGGCGCAGGTCCTGGAAGGTACGGGCGATGCCCATGCGCGCGATCTGGAAGTGGCGGCGACCGATCAGGGATTGACCGCGCCACAGGATCTCCCCGTCATCCGGGACCAGATGGCCGGTGATCTGGTTGAACAGCGTGGTCTTGCCCGCGCCATTGGGGCCGACCAGCGTGGTGACGATGCCGGCGCGCAGATCCAGGCTCACATCGTTGGTCACCTTCAAGCCGCCGAAGCTCTTGTTGAGGTGGCGTATCGACAGCAGCACTTCGCCATCGCCCTGCGGTGCAAGCGCAGCCTGCATGGCGCCTTCGTGTTCGGTGATGGCGTTCATGCGGCCTTCTCCTTGGCGGGTCGTGCGGACGAGGAACCGACGATGCCGCCGGGGCGATAGATCATCAGCAGCACCATGGCCAGGCCATAGGCGATCTGCTGGATCGAGCCGATCTCGGTCTGCGGCAGGAAGGACATGTAGCTGAACACGCCCGGCAGCAGCATCAGCAGCACCGTGCCCACCAGGGGGCCGAGCAGGGTGCCGGTGCCACCGATGATGACCATGGCCATCAGCAGTACCGAGGTGTCGAGCATGAAGCTCTCGACATTGATGAAGCCCATGTAGAACGCGTAGAGGGCGCCCGCCACCGCGGCCAGCATGGCCGAGATCACCACCGACAGCGTCTTGATCACGGCCACGTTCTTGCCGCAGGCATGCGCGGCCGATTCACTGTCGCGGATGGCCTTGAGATTGCGACCGAACGAGGAGCGCAACAGCACGCCGGTCAGCAGCAGTACCGGGATCAGGCAGCACAGTGCCAGCAGCAGGAACTGCACCGGATCGGCCACGGCATGCCCGAACAGTTCGGCGGGCGGGATGCCGATCATGCCGCCCAGCCCGCCGGTGACCGACTTCCATTCGGAGAACACGGTCACCCCCAGGACCTGCAGCCCCAGCGAGGCGGCCACGAAATATTCGCCGCGTACCCGCAACGCCGGCAGTGCCAGTACCAGCGACAGGGCGCCGGCCACCAGCATGGCCAGCGGGATCACCAGGAAGATGTTGGCGCTGGCGTGGAGCGCCAGCCAGGCCGCGCTATAGGCCCCTACGCCGAAGAAGATGGCATGGGCGATCGAAAAGATGCCGGCATAGCCCATGATGAAATTGAGCGTGATGGCCAGCACCGCATTGATGCACATGAGCGTGGCCAGGTTCAGGAGATAGGCAAGCATGGTGGCCTCAGCTGGTGGCGACCCGACCGAAGAAGCCGGAGGGGCGGAACAGGATGAACAGGAACAGCACGATGAAGGTGATGGCCTCGCTCCATTGCGGCTCGAACCAGGCCAGCGCCAGGTTTTCGGCCAGGCCCAGCAACAGGCCGGCGCAGGCGGCGCCACGCAGGCTGCCCACACCGCCCACGATGGTGGCGGCCAGGCTGATGAGCATGACGTGGTGACCGATGGCTGGATTGAGTCCCGAGCCGGCTGCCGACAGCAGCGCTGCCGGCACCACCAGCAGCGAACCGAGTGCGAACACCATCATCGACAGCCGGCGCGGCGACAGGCCGTAGGCGCGCACCAGTTCCGGGTTCTCCGAGAGGGCGCGCATGGCCATGCCGGTATGGGTGCGCATGAGGAAGAGCTGCAGTGCGAAGAAGAACAGCAGCGCGATCACGATGGCGATGCCGGCCAGCGGTGACACATACAGCCCCGGCAGCCATTCGACGCTGCGCGAGAGCGGTGTGCTGACGGCCACGAAGCTGCGTCCGAACAGCATGCCGCACAGGTTCTGTACCACGATGCCGACCCCGAAGGAAGCGACGAAGACGGTGAAGAACGATCCCTCGTGCTTCTGGATCGGTACATACACGAAGCGGTTCAGCGCCAGTCCGAACAGGACCGCCGCTGCAGCCGAAGCCAGTACCGCCAGGCTCCAGTGCCACTGGGCGATGGACAGCAGGTCATAGAAGACGTAGGCGGCGATGGTAAAGGTGGAGCCGTGGGCGAAATGGAAGATGCGGGTGGAGCCGAAGATCAGCGAAAACCCCACCGCAATGAGCGCATACAGGGCGCCCACCTGTACTCCATTGATCAATAGCTGTAGCAATAGCATGTCTGGATCCTCCGGGTGCCGTCCGGCGACGGACGGCACGCTCCTGTAGTTGCACCGATGGCCGAGATATCGGCTCAGCGGGTCGAGGTGCTGACCACCTTGCCACCCTTGCCGTCGATCTCGTTGATCTGCATCGGCATGGTGACCGTACCGTTGGCCGCGAAGCTGACCTTGCCGCCGACCAGGTCGAAGCTGGCGCTCTCGATGCGCTGCTTGAGCAGGTTCTCACCGGTGACAGGCAGTCCCTTCTTGATCAGCTGCTGTGCCAGCAGGCCGAACATGCGTACCGCGTTGTAGTAGTTGGCGATATAGGCCGTGGGCATCTTGTTGTACTTCTTGCGGTAGTCGTCGACGAAGCGTCGCGTCACCGGGTCCTGTGAATTCCAGTCGATGTTCTGCGAGGTGTAGAGCGAGCCGGCGGCCTCGGGCAGGGCATTGATCTCCGGAATCGAGAAGGCGGTATAGCTGGCGAACTGCTGCTTGATGCCGTTGTCGCGGAACTGCTTGACGATCTGCGACTGCTGCGAGCCGTAGGAGGCCACGTAGATCACGTCCGGATTGGCGGCCCGCACACGCGCGGCGATGCCGCCGAACTGCTGCGCCGTGGCCGGCACCGACAGGGCTTCTACCAGCTTGCCACCGGCACCGGGCAGCACGCTTTCCATTTCCTTGCGGATGGCCTGGCCGAGCGGATCATCGACATAGACCAGCACGAAGTTCTTCAGCTTGCGCTCGTTGATCAGGTAGGGAATGATGGCCCGCACTTCATAGTTGGCCAGCGGGATGATGTTCCAGAAATAGGGGCCGAGTTCGGCCAGGTCCGGCCCGACGCCGCCACCGTTGACGGCGACCGTCTTGCTGCGTCCGGCAATGGTGGAAATAGCCTTGGAAACGCCGGTGAAGGCCGACAGTACATAAGGAACCTTCTCCACGTTGACCAGCTTGTTCATGCCGATCACCCCCTGTTGCGGCAGCGCCTGGCTGTCTTCGTACTGGATGCTCAGCTTGCCGCCCAGCATCTGGTCGGCATTGATGTGTTCGGCTGCCAGATTGGCACCTGAACCGAAGATGTCGCCATAGGAGGCGTTCGGGCCACTCATCGGGAACAGCGCGCCGATGCTCATGTCCCCCGCGTGCGCCAGACCCGGTGCGGCAGACATTGTCAGTGCGCAGGCCATGATCCCGGCCGTCCATGCCTTGTTCCACTTGCTCATGTTCATCTCCTTGTCTCCTCGCTTGTGATAGGCGCTGGTCGGATGGCCGCGCCGGTTTGTACCGTCAATGCCCCCGAAAGACGGGGCTGCGTTTTTCGCGGAAAGCGCTCACGCCCTCCCGGTAGTCATCGGTATGGCCGAGCGCACGTTGACCCTCGGTCTCCAGGTCGAGCTGGCGCGCCAGGTCGTTGTGGGCGGCGGCATGGATGGCGGCCTTAGTCAGACCCAGGGCACGGGTGGCGCTGCCGGCCAGCTGCTGCACCAGCGCCTGGCTGGTCGCTTCGAACTGCGCGTCGTCCACGCAGCGCCAGATCAGGCCCCAGTTGGCCGCCTGTTCGGCATCCAGCCGCTCGTTGAGCAGGCACAGCCCCAGGGCACGCGCCGTGCCGATGCGCTGTGGCAGAAACTGCGTGGCACCACCGTCTGGCATCAAGCCCAGTCGCGAGAAACCCTGCATGAAGTAGGCCGAGCGAGTGGCGATGACGATGTCGCAAGCCAGCACCAGGGTGGCGCCTACGCCCACCGCCAGTCCATTCATGAGGCACACCACGGGCACCGGCAAGGCACGCAGGCGCAGCATCAGGGGTTTGTAGTAACGCTCCAGGGCCGCACCGAGATCGCGCTGCTGGCCGGGCGGCAGCGGCGCGCGGTCGCTCTGGTCCTGGCCGGCGCAGAAGGCGCGTCCGCGACCGGTCAACACCAGCACCCGCAAGCCCGACTCTCCTTCGATGCGATCAAGGAAGGCACGAATCTGCTCATGCATGGCGTCGTTGAAGCTGTTGAGTCGCTCCGGCCGGTTCAGCGTAATGCTGGCCACGCCCTGCTCGAAGCTGCACAGTACGGAACTGTCCTCCATGGCGCTCATCCCTTACTCCTGCTCGCGCAGGTGGGCGCTGGCGCGGGCTTCGATCTCGTGCCACAGCTGATAGGACATGGGCGACTCCGATTCCTCCAGCAGATGGCCGACCAGGCCGATGGCGCGCGCCATCACGCCGAAGCCGCGCACGATCTTCCAGGGAAAGCCGAACTCGCAGCAGATGGCGCCCAGCGCGCCGGTGGCATTGATGGGCAGCTGCTTGCCGGAGGCCCGTTCGGCCTCCTGCTGGATCAGCTGGATCAGTTGCACATAGCGTCCCGCCATGCCGTTCTCCTGCGCCAGCGCGAACAGGCGTGGGGTACGTGGATCGATGGGCTTGTGCACCGGATGGCCCAGCCCGGGGATGATCTGCCGGCGCTCGCGATAGTGTGCCACCGTCTGCACTGCCAGGGTCGGCAGGTCAGCTTCGTCGCCGGCCTGTTCGAAGGCTTCGTAGAGCATCCGGGCGGCGCCTTCGGTGGTGCCGACGAAGACCGTACCCAGTCCGCACAGGCCGGCTGCCACTGCCGCCTGCAGCGACTCCGGCGCACCGGCATAGGTCATGCGTGCGGCGATCGCACTGGGGGTGATGCCGTGTTCCACCAGCGTGATCAACAGGGCGTTGAACATGTTGGATTGTTGCGGCGTGGCAGTCTTGCCGGTCAATTGCAGGTAGGCGAAGTCGCCCAGGTTCATCTTGCCCAGGATGTCGTCGGGCAGGCTCTTGCCGCGCACCACGATGCGGTCGGCCGTGCTGAAGGCGATGTCGGAGCGGATCGGCTGGTTGTTGCTGGTCATGGGGTCTCCGTGGAGAAGTTCGAAGGCGTGGCATCGGTCATTTCGGCGGTACCGTTGGCGAGCACGATCACATCGCGTTCCAGCGCACGCATCTGGAACTGCAGATGGCGACCGTCACGCCAGATTTCGGTACGCAGGGTTTCACCCGGGTAGACCGGGGCGGAAAAGCGCGTGGCCAGGGCGCACAGGCGACTGGCGTCGTAATCGCAGCAGCTGCGTAGCAGGGCGTGGCAGGCGATGCCATAGGTCGCCAGGCCGTGCAGGATGGGCCGCCCGAAACCGGCACGCAGGGCGGTCTGTGGATCGGCGTGCAATGGGTTGCGATCCGAAGAGAGGCGATACAGCAGTGCCGCCTCCGACCGGGTCGGCAGGTCACAATGCAGATCGGGCGCGCGCGTCGGGACCGTTGGCATGGGCGCCGACGGGGCATCGGCTGGCGTGTGCGCATCGCTGAAGCCGCCGTCGCCACGACAGAAGCTGGTCTGTTCCACCGTTGCCAGCAGCTCGCCGCCAGCATCGCGCAATTCGCGCTCCACGATCAGCAGCGCGCCCTTGTCACGCCCCTTGTCGATCACCGCCCTGACCCGCGAGCGGCCGACCACGCTGCCGCTGGCCGGCAATGGGCGATGCAGACGCAGGCGCTGTTCGCCATGGACGACCTTGAGCAGGTCCACCCCGGCTTGCGGCGCGCCCATCCACAGGCCGGGGTGCGCCAGGATCACCGCCATGCTTGGCAATGCCTGCAGGCGGGCCTCGTAGACGTAGCGCAGGGCTCCGTCGCGTTGCCCGTCGTCGCTGGTGGCGGCGGCTCCCAGTCCCACTGCCAAGGCATAGCGCATGGTGTCATCGGCGTCGTAGGCGTGCTGCAGGACCGGGAATTGCCAGTTCTTCAGGGTCTGGTAATCGATGCTCATGATGGGCCCGTTGCCGTGACCGGTTCAGACCGGATCCCACTGGAAGACATCGGCGGAGCGATCCAGCGGCACGAAGCTTGCCTTGAGGGCTGGCATGGCATGTTCGGCCACGGTCTGTGCGGTCCAGCCCTCACCACGGTGGATGGAGCGCAGCGGACGCGGCTGGCTCATCAGGAAGATCTCATTGTTGCGCACCGTGAAGACCTGGCCATTGACGTCGGCGGCAGCGTCGCTGGCCAGATAAGTGGCCAGCGGCGCGATCTTGTCGGGTGTCATGCGCTTGATCTTGTCCACCCTGGCCTGCTGTTCCTCGTTCTTGACCGGAATGGAACTGATCATGCGGCTCCACGCAAACGGCGCGATGCAGTTGGAGCGCACATTGAATTTCTGCATATCCAGTGCGATCGATTTGGACAATGCCGTCAGACCCAATTTTGCGGCCGAATAGTTGGCCTGACCCAGATTGCCGATCAGGCCCGAGGTCGAGGTCATGTGCACCAGGCTGCCCGATTGCTGTTCGCGGAAGTGCAGCGCCGCAGCGCGACTGACGTGATAGGCGCCATAGAGGTGGACCTTGATCACGGCATCCCA
The DNA here is from genome assembly GCF_002870055.1 of Herbaspirillum sp. BH-1. Classification (NCBI taxonomy): domain Bacteria; kingdom Pseudomonadati; phylum Pseudomonadota; class Betaproteobacteria; order Burkholderiales; family Oxalobacteraceae; genus Herbaspirillum; species Herbaspirillum sp. BH-1. The sequence continues at coordinate 34,216 of NZ_PKOI01000013.1, forward strand.
TTCGTCGCCACTCATCTTGTGAAACAGGGCGTCACGCAGGATGCCGGCGTTATTGACCACGCAATCGACGCGACCGAAGCTTTGCACTGCCTGCTCGACGATGCGTGCCGCGCTGGCGGCGTCGGCCACGCTGTCGGTGTTGGCCACGGCCTGGCCACCGGCCTGGCGGATCTCATTGACCACCTGCTGCGCCGGACCGGCACTGGCGCCTTCACCGGTGAGCGAGACACCGATGTCGTTGACCACCACGGCGGCGCCCTGCTGCGCCATCGCCAACGCGATTTCACGTCCGATGCCGCCACCGGACCCGGTGACGATGACGACCTTTCCTTCCAGCATGCGGGGAGTGCTCATCTTTTTTCCTGTGCGGGAAACGACGGGCAAAGCTGCGCCCTCGCGCCGGTCTGCGCGTTGTCGTTTCGGTTGATCGGTGGTGCCGGTTCCGGTCGTGACCGGGATCCGGTGAACGCTGTGCGCCGTGACTCCTGCGGGAGTGGCGGCAGCGAACTGCTGCTGATGCCGACGTGATGGTGTTGCTTACACGTGCGTACTGCTGCGACGGGTGTGGCTGGTGTCTCGTGTGTTCTGCTGTTCTTGTATGCGCTTGACGGTGCTGCGGGTACTGCGATGTGCGTATAGTCTGGAAGAGCCAAAACAGTGTCAAGCCGGCCGGGGACGATGTTCCGTACATCGGAATGAATTTTTTTCTTCCATCCTCCGTGTCACTGATCGTCCGGCCGGCAGCGGCCAATTGCGCGCCGCAAGAGAAAATCCGAGTGCCTCTAGAAGTCCCCAGAATACAAGGCCGATTTGGGATAGCTGCATCGCATCAAAGCTGGTCAGGAATCTGCGGATGATCTGCGCCGTTGGAGAGAAAATTCAAAACTGCATTGGAAATTCCAAAGTACGGAACATAAAATATTCATCGGTTGACCCTCGGCGGATCGTTGTCGCAAGGTAGCGTCCAGGAAACAATCCCGCGCCTGGCGCTCTGCGCAAGGCCGGACCATAGAGGGCAAGGAGACCCGGTGAATCTGATCATTGCAGCGGCATCCATGGCCGCCGGTCGCGCATGAGCACGGCGAACCGCCAGCCTCACCCGCAGGCCCCACGGCAGCGGCGCGTACGCATCAAGGATGTGCGCCTGGTGCTGCGCGCTCCCCATCCGCCCGGCTATCGCGCAGGTGCCGATGCCGGTACGGTCGGGGAGAGTGCGGTCATCAAGCCGGTCGAACGCGGCTTCGCCGTGCTGGATGCCTTCCTCGGTACCGACGAGTGGCTGGCCAACCAGGACCTGGCCGCGCGCACCGGTCTGCCCAAGGCCACGGTGTCACGTCTGACGCAGACGCTGACCGCCTTGGGCTATCTCGGCTACAGCGAACAGCGGCGCAAGTACCGGCTTGGCGTGGCCGTACTCACCCTGGGTTTTGCCGCCATGGTCGATGCCGACGTGGTCCTGCAGGCGCGTGCACTGATGCAGAAGCTGGCCGACGACAATGGTGTCTTCGTGGCGCTGGCCGGACGTGACGGACTGGACATGATCTTCTTCGAGAACTGCCATAGCGCTTCCAGCAATGCGACCGTGGGACTGGGTGTGGGCGAACACCTGCCGATGGCATCCTCTCCAGTGGGATGGGCCTTGCTGGCCTGCCTGCATGAAAACGAACGTAATTACCTGCTGGACCACATGCGCCCCTATCACAAGCGTGACGAATGGATGCTGCTGCGCCAGAAGCTGGCCGATGCCCAGCAGCAGATCGACGACAAGTCGTATTGCCTCTCCACCGGTGACTGGGGGCCGGAGATCACCGTACTGGCGGCGCCGCTGCAACTGGCGCAACGCATGCCCATGGTGCTCTTGTGCGCCGGCCCTGCGCGCAGTCTCAGCAAGGCCCGTGTCGAGCAGCGCATCGGTCCGCAACTGCTGGCCGTGCGTGCGCGCCTGGGGGCGGGGACATGAGTGGCGCTGCGGGAAACCGGCGTGCGGTACGTCAATTGCCGGCCGCAGCGGCGGGGCAGACCGATGAGCGTAGCGAGGCCGGACAGGCCGCCACCCATTCGCTGGAGCGCGCGCTGTTGCTCATGAAGGTTTTCCAGGGCAGCGCCAAGCCCTTGTCGCATGCCGAACTGGTGCGTCGCAGTGGCTACTCCAAGGCGTCGGTCTCGCGCCTGACCGCCACCCTGGTGGCCCTGGGCTATCTGGATCGCGCACCGGATGGCGTGCGGGTGCAGGTGGGTGTGCGCGGCTTGCGACTGGGGCAGCGCTACCTGTCCAATAGCCTGGTACAGGATGCGGCCCGTCCTATCATGCAGGACTTCGCCGACCGCTTCGACATGTCCGTCGGGCTGGCCGTGGCCGATCAGCTGGACATGGTCTATATCCAGTATTGCAATGGTCGCAAGATCGCCACCTTGAGACTGGGCGTGGGACGTTCGGTACCGATGGCGCTCAGTTCGATAGGACGCGCCTACGTCTGGTCACAGTCGCCGGAGCAGCGCCAGCGCCTGCTGTTCGGCATATGGAAGAAAAGCGGCGAGCACGGCCCGCAGGTGGTGGCACGGATGGAGCGTGCCTTCGGCGAGCTCGATGCCCATGGGTATTGCCTGGCGGCCGGCGAATACCAGCGCGACACCTTTGCCATCAGCGTCCCGCTGGCGCTGGGTAATCCACCGCTGCACATGGGCCTGAACTGCAGTGCCGTGGGAGCGCTGCCGGATCGCGAGGTGATCCGTGAACAGCTGGCGCCAGCCTTGATGAAGACTGCCCGGCTGCTGATGCTGGAACTGGAAGAGGTCGACTCCAGCTGCTTCTGAGCGACTTCCGGCTGAGGTATTTAACGCGGCAGCTCCTGCGCCTGCCATTTCTTCCAAAGGCGCCGTGTCCGTGCATGGCCATCCCCGGCCTGTCCGCTCAGGAAGCCGCGGACCCAGGCCACGCTGGGCGCCAGCCGGACCTGCCTGCGCTGCAGTTGCTGCAGCAGGGCGTCGGCCACGACCAGGTCGTTCTGCAGGCCGAGCTGATCCTGCAGGCGGGCCAGCGCCTTGAGATAGGGGCGGCTCTTCTTCTCGCCATACAGGGCCAGGAAGAACTCGATGTCATAGCGCATCTTCTTGGCAGCGATGCGGGTACGGTGACGGGCGCGAGCGCTTTCGTCCATGTGCGCGCCGCGTTTGTTCAGGCGCTTTTCATCCTGACGCAGATGCTGTCGGGCAAAGCGTGCCAGGGGTTGTTCCAGGGCTTGCTGGTTGTCTTCCGTGGCGGTCGTGCGCCAGCCGGCCTGCAGCAGCCAGCGACTGAATTGCAGCACCAGTGCGGTGTAGCGCGGCGAGGCTACGGTCTCGACCGCCTGCGCATGTTGCTTGCGCGCCTGGATCAGGGCGGCGTGACGTACCGCCTCAAGATCGATTCCCGCGATGCTGTCTGCTGCCAGGCCCGGCAGGGTGGACAGGGTCTGGGTGGCCAGCACGTCCCAGTCGCGGGCATGGCCGATGGCTTCAGCGATCCAGGCGAATTCCTGCTCTAGTGCGGCGGGCAGGGCGATCACCTCGCCGAACAGGCTGAAGGCAGAACGCAGGCGTCGCAGGCCTACGCGCATCTGGTGCAGGCGTTCGATGTCGTCGCTGTCCTGGTCGGCAATGTCGTTGGCCTGGATCTGCGCTACGCAATTGCCCACCACAGCGAGGAAGGCCTGTTCCACCGGCATCTTGCGCGCCAGTTGCAGCGCCGTGGCGCGGCTGGCGGACGAGACCGGTGCCGCATCGCCGCGCCGGGCCTGATGGAACAGCGTATAGCCGCGCTGCGCCTTGCTCTGGATGCCGATGCGTAGGGGCAGGTCCTGCAGCAATTGCAACGCGAAGTCGAACAAGGCGTTGACGTCACCGCTCTTGAGCTCAAGCTCGATCTCGCACACCGGCGACTGCAGCGCGCCGTGTTCCACCGTCCCCTGGTCCAGTACGCATTCCACTTCGGTGCCGTCTTTCTGCCGCAGGTCCCACACCATGCGCTGGATGCGGGTGCTGAAGATGGGCGTGATGCGTGCCGCCACCTCGTCGGACAGGATCTCGGCCACCTGCTCGTCGTCGCCGGCCACCAGCGCACGCAGCGCGGGCAGGTCCGGGGTCTCCGCTGCCACCTGCGACTCCCACTCGTTGCGCTGATGCAGTCCGCCGGACACGCCGCCGCCGGCCTTGAGGGTCTGGATGAATTCATTGCCGGTGCGGCGCACCCGCAGGCCGGCATCGTGACGACGCAGCAGCAGGTCGGGGGTATCGAAGTAGGTGCCGGTCTGGTCCTTGATGCGCGGCGCGGCCAGGGCATGGCGCTTGACCAGCGGATGCCGGATGAAGGCCTTGGTGTGGGCCGGGGCGAGCAGGAGTTTCAGTTCGGTTTCCATGAGGGAGTCCGTTTCGGTTGAAAGTAGGGGGCCGTCGGCAGCGGTGGCGAAGCTGGCGAGGGCGGCGGCGGGTGCGCCTGGCGCTGCGCCATGTAGCGCGCCGGTGGCTTGCCCAGGGTCTTCTTGAACATGGTGATGAAGGCGCTGACCGAGTCATAGCCCAGGTCCTGCGAGACGCGTTGCACCGAACTGCCCGAAGCCAGGCGCTGCAGCGCCACCATCAGGTGGATCTGGCGCCGCCAGCGGCCAAAGCTCATGCCGGTCTCGGCCTGGACGAAGCGGGCAAAGCTGCGCTCGCTCATGGCGTGGCGCTGGCCCCACTCGGCCACGGTGCTGCGGTCGGCCGGCTGTTCGGCCAGGCGCCGGGCGATCTCGCGCAGGCGCGAATGCTGGGGCATGGGCAGCGGTGGCGGCAGGTGTGCGGGCTGGGCCTGGCGTTGGCTGTGTTCCAGTTCTTCCACCAGTACCGCCGCCAGGCGCGCAGTACGTTCATGGGGGGCGTAATCCTGTGCCTGTTCGGCCAGATGGCAGATCATCTGTACCAGCAGGGGCGTCAGTGCCAGTGTGCAGCAGGTGGTGGGCATGCGCGCCGCATCAGGATCGATGAACAGGAAGCACAACTGGCCGTCCAGCGTGACCCGGTTGCTGTGGGGCACGCCGGCCGGGATCCACACCGCCGATTGCGGCGGCACGATCCACATGCCCTGCGCCGTCTCGCAGGTGACCGCGCCATGCAGCGCCACCACCAGCTGACCCTTGCGATGGCTGTGGAAGGGCGTTTCCCGCTCGCTCTCGTGGGTATGCACGCGCAGCGCCGTCACGGCGGCGGCCAGGCGGTCCGGATCGTGTTCGACGAGGCTGGCGTAGAGAGTGGGCATACGTGTGGTCATGCGGCGGCAGGGCAGGTGGGTTGACCGTTTTTAGCAATATCCTGGCATTGTAGCCAAATACGTCCACGCTGCGATTGGCTAAGCTTGGCGCTCCATCTTTTCGCCCGCTGCCATGCACGCTACCGACACCGATTCCTCTTCCCCAGCCGCCAGCCCGTCGGCGGTGCGCCGCGCCGGCCGCCTGTGGCTGGTGGCCGGCCTCCTGCTGATCGCCGCCAACCTGCGCGCCCCGGTCACGGCCGTGGGGCCGGTCATGGAACTGCTGCGGCAGACCTTTGCGCTCTCGGCAGGGGCGGCCGGACTGATGCTGACCTTGCCGCTGCTGTGCTTCGCCCTGGTCTCGCCACCGGCAGCGCGGCTGGCCCGAAGCCTGGGGCTGGAACGCGCCCTCTTGCTGGCCTTGCTGCTGATCGCCGCCGGCATCGTATTGCGCTCGACCGGATCGATGGCCGCGCTCCTGGTGGGGACCTGCATCATCGGCTGTGGTATCGCCGGCGGCAATGTCCTGCTGCCCAGCCTGCTCAAGCGCGACTTCCCTGACCAGCTCACGCGCATGACCGCAATCTACGCCCTGACCATGGGTGGTGCCTCGGCGCTGGGCTCGGTGTGTGCGGTGCCGCTGGCCGGCGCCCTGGGCTGGTCATGGGCGCTGGCGACCTTCATCGTGCTGCCGCTGGTGGCCATCCTGGTCTGGTTGCCCCAGTTGCGCCGCGCCACCCGCCCCGCTGCCATGCCGGCCCGCGCTGCGTCCATGTGGCGCCAGCCTCTGGCCTGGCAGGTGACCTTTTTCCTCGGCACCAATTCGCTGGTGTATTACGTGGTCACCGCCTGGCTGCCTTCGATACTTGCAGCCAATGGTCATAGCGTAGTCGAGGCCGGCAACCTGCACGGCCTGATGCAACTGGCCTCGGCCCTGCCGGGCTTGCTGCTGATCCCGCTGGGCGGGCGCATCCGCGACCATCGTCCGGTGGCCGCCAGCATGTCGGCGGCCACCGTGCTGAGCCTGGTTGGTCTGATTTTCTGGCCGCAGGCCTCCATTGTCTGGGTGCCGCTGTTCGGGTTTGGTACCGGTGCGGTGCTGATCCTGGGCCTGGCCTTTGTCGGTACCCGGGTTTCCACGCCACCCCAGGCCGCGGCGCTGTCAGCGATGGCGCAAAGCGTGGGTTACCTGCTGGCCGCCGCCGGTCCCATCCTGATGGGTCGCCTGCACGATGCCAGCGGTCACTGGACCGTGGTCCTGGCCTTGTGCGCGGCCGGTGCGGTACTCATGGGTGTGCTGGGCTGGCTGGCCGGCAAGCCGGGCCGGGTGATTGCCTCGCCCTAGTCACACAGCGTCGACGGCATGCTGACAAGACCTGACCGACCAGTCGACCGTGGCATGGTCGATGGCGGCATGCACGGGTGAACCGGTCAGCTCGGTGACGATGCCCCGGGCCGCCCGCTGGCCGTTAGCGACCGAGGTCCACAGGAGCATGTCGACGACCATCCCGTCGTCCTGTACGCAGATGCGCCGCAGGATGAATCCGGGCTGTTGCCTGAGCCACTCGTCGACATCGGCATTGGCCGCGATGAATTGCTTCATCGTCACGCCGGGCGCGAGGTGAAAGCGCGTGATCTCCATTGCCTGCGCCATCATGCCTCCGGGTGTTGCCAGCTCTTGTAGACGAACTCCAGGCTGTAGCCATCCGGGTCCAGTACATTGGCGGCGTAGTAGCGTGGATCGTAATAGGTGCGTGCTGCCGGCGCGCCATTGTCGGTGGCACCGGCGGCCATTGCCGCCGCATAGGCTGCCTGTACTTCATCACAGCTATTGGCGACGAAGCCGACATGGGCGGCCTGTCCTTCTACCTTGCCCTCGCGTAACCAGAAGAACATGCGCCCGTGGGCGCCGAAGCCTTTCAGGTCAGGGTGTCCTGGCGGACCGTCCTTGCCGTCATAGTCATGGCGTGCGGTGATGCCCAGTGGCGCCAGGGTCGCCGTGTAGAAGGAGATCGAGCGTTCAAGGTCGCTGACCGACAGAAATAGGTGATCCAGCATGGCGTCGTTTCTTTCGTGAAGCAGGGTTTGTCGGGACCCTCCAGCTTAGCCACTCAGGCGCAGACCCGCCTTGCCGGTTCCTGCCTCAAGCCTGCCTGTTTCTGCTTTTCCATTGCCGGAGCGCCATCATCCCGGTTCTAATGCGCAGATGGAAGATCAATTGAACGAACTACGCCAGCTCGCCGCAGGGGCCGAGAACCGGCGTACCGAGACCGGCATTGCGCGCGTGGCCATGGTGCAGGGGGAGATTCCCCAGCACCAGCTGGCCGCTGTCTACGATCCCATGGTCAACCTGATCCTGCGCGGCAGCAAATCCATGACCGTCGGCGGCAGCACCCTGCATTACGATCCTGCCACCTATTTCGTGATGTCGGTAGACCTGCCGGCAGCCGGGACTGTCCATCCGGATGCACAGGGGAATCCCTATCTTGCGGTGAGCCTGACGCTGGACCCCAGCATCATCGTCAAGTTGCTGGGCGACCTGCCGGACCATATCGGGCGACCAAGAAACTCAGCCGGTTTTTCGGTGGCGTCGGTGACGCCGGAACTGCTCGATGCCTGGATCAGGATGTTGCGCCTCATGGGGCAGCCGGCCGACATTGCCGCGCTGGCCCCGGTGTATGAACGTGAAATCCTCTATCGTGTCCTGCAGGGGCCGGTGGGCTGGATGCTGCGCGACATCGCCCTGCCCGACAGCGCGCTGGCGCGGGTCAATGCGGCAATCCAGAGAATACGTCGCGACTATGCGCAAGCCCTGCGCATCGAGGACCTGGCCGATGGCGTGGCCATGAGCGTGTCTGCCTTCCATCGCCACTTCAAGGCGGTCACCGCGATGAGCCCGCTGCAATACCAGAAGCAGATCCGCCTGTTGCAGGCGCGTACCCTGCTGGTGGCCGCGCGCTATAACGTCAGCGCCGCCGCCCACGAAGTGGGCTACGAGAGCGCGACCCAGTTCAGCCGGGAATACGCACGTGAGTTCGGCAGTCCTCCCGGTCGTGATGCCGAAAGGATAGTACGCGAGATGAAGCCCTAGGAACGTTGAAAAAGCCGTGCCGTGTCGCACAGGTTGCCATGGCTCTGCGATGTGTGACCGGGTGAATGCGGCTGAAGGGTTTGTCTCCGCCCGCATCTAGTCTCACCTCAGCCCTTGCTGCCCCGTCCCCGTGCCACCCGTCCTCCCTCCAGCGTCCCGCCCTTGTACGGCACGCGTCCCGACGGCACCACCACCGCCGCCTTCTGCACATGCCCCTCCTGGTCGTCGAAGAACATGTGGGCGCCGAAGGCCTGCAATACTTCTGCCTTGTTCAGGCCACCGAGGAAGAAGGCTTCGTCCACCGTCACGTTCCAGGTACGCAGGGTGTGGATCACGCGCTGGTGTGCGGGACTGTTGCGGGCGGTGACGATGGCGATGCGTACCGGGCACTGCTTGGGCGGAAACTGTTTCTGGATCGCCGACAGGGCCAGCAGCAGCTTGGCGAAGGGGCCTTCCTTCATGGCCTTCTTGCGATGTCGCTGTTCATGGCGGGCGAAGGCCTCCAGGCCCTTCTCGGCAAAGATGCGTTCGGACTCCGCCGAGAACAGCACGGCGTCGCCGTCGAAGGCGATGCGGATCTGGTTGTCCGGCGCGCTGTAGTCCAGCGGTGCCGCATACAGCTGCGCAGCGGCCACGCCGGCATCGATGGCTTCCTGCACGTCACCGGTATCGCGTGACAGGAACAGGTCGATCTTGAAGGCCTGCAGGTAAGGCGCGGTCGGGCCGCCGCCGGTGAAGGCAGCACGGCTGATGTCGAGCTTGTGGGCGGCGATCGCGTTGAAGGCGCGCAGGCCGGTATCGGGCGTGTTGCGCGAGATCACCACCACTTCCACCAGCCGGCGTTCCGGGATCAGTTCATTCAACCGCAGCAGCGCCTTGACCAAGGGAAAGGCCGTGCCGGGTTGCAGCGGATCGTTCTCGTGGGCGCGCTGGTAGTCGGCGTAGGTCTCGACGCCTTGCTCGTCGTAGATGGCGTTTTCCACCTCCAGGTCGAACAGGGCGCGGGAGGAAATTCCGATGACGAGCTTGTCCGAGAGATCGTAGGGCATGCGGCGAATCCGTAGCGGGAAACCGTCGATTGTAGAGCCAGCGGCCCGGCGATGCAGCTATGGTCGAGATATTCACATTCTTGATGTCTGGAGCGAACGGCTGGATATAACACTGCAATTTCTTTCATCTCCTTCAAATTCTTGCAAAAATGGGGTGTTACTCCGCGTAAAGAGAAAAAATCGGATTGCCGGCCTCAAAATAAATTTGTATGATGACCGGATAACCTGACGATAAAACGACCGCGAGACAGCATGTTTCAGAAAATCCCCGCCCAGGCCCTGAGCGACACGGTAGCCCGGCAATTGCTGGAAAACATCGATGCCGGCGCCTTCCCGCGAGGCAGCAAGCTGCCGACCGAAGCGGTGCTGGCCCAGCAGTTCGGCGTCAGCCGCACGGTGGTACGCGAGGCCATCGCGCGGCTCAAGCATGAGGGCGTGGTCGAGCCGCGTCAGGGAAGTGGGGTGTTCGTCACCGAGCAGGCAGGCATCAAGCCCTTGCGCATCGATTACACCGAAGTCAGCTCGCCCGACGCGGTGTTGCAGATCGTCGAGCTGCGCCGCGCCATCGAGGCCGAAGTGGCAGCGCAGGCGGCCAAGCGCCGCAGTGCCGAGGATCTGCGCGCCATCGACGATGCGCTGGCGCAGATCGGCGCCGATGTCGCCGGTGGCGGTGATGGCGTGGCGGCCGATGTGGCCTTCCACCGGGCACTGGCCCAGGCCACGCGCAATCCCTACTTCATCAAGACACTGGAATTCCTGTCGCAGTACCTGGAGGCGGCTACGGCGGTCACCCGGGGCAACGAGGCCCGTTATGAGGACTTCTCGCGCCAGGTGCGCGAAGAACATGAAGCCATCGTCGAGGCGATCCGTGCCGGCGATGAAATGGCCGCGCGCAATGCTGCGCAGACCCATATGTTCAATGCGGCGCGTCGCCTGAGCCAGGGCCAGGCCTGAAGCCGGCGGCGTCAGATGAGCCGCACGCAAGAAGCAAACAGGCAGCAAAGAAGCGGCAAACAGGCAGCAAACGAGCAGCACATGATTCGATGATCTGGCGGGGACTTCCCTCCAGACCAAGTTGGAAATACGGACGCCGGCATGAGCCGGCGTCGCATCATCAACCCGGCGCAACGTCCTGCCCTCATTCATCGGCAGCGGCGCCAACAACGCGGAGGCAATTATGTCCAGGAATGTAGGTGTGATCGGTTTGGGTGCCATGGGTTATGGCGTGGCCAGCTCGCTGTTGCGTGCCGGCTTCAACGTGCATGCCTGTGACGTGCGCAAGGAAGTCCTGGACAAGTTCGCCGCCGCCGGTGGCGTGGCCTGCGCCAATCCGGCCGAACTGGCCAAGTCGGTGGATGTGGTCATCACCCTGGTGGTCAATGCTGCCCAGACCGAGACCGTGCTCTTTGGTGAGAACGGTGCCGTGGCGCAGATGAAGCCGGGCAGCGTGGTCATCTCCAGCGCCACCGTGGCGCCGGACTTCGCCATCGAACTGGGCCAGCGCCTGGCCGCCAAGGGCCTGCTGCTGCTGGACGCGCCGGTCTCCGGTGGCGCCGCGCGTGCCGCCTCGGGCGAAATGACCATGATGACCTCCGGCCCCGCCGAGGTCTACGCCAAGATCGAAGACGTGCTGGCTGGCATGGCCGGCAAGGTCTACCGCCTGGGCGATACTCACGGCATCGGTTCCAAGGTCAAGATCATCAACCAGCTGCTGGCCGGCGTGCACATCGCCGCCTCTGCCGAAGCCATGGCCCTGGGCCTGCGCGAAGGCGTCAATCCGGATGCGCTCTACGACGTCATCACCCATAGCGCCGGCAATTCCTGGATGTTCGAAAACCGCGTGCCGCACATCCTCAATGGCGACTACACCCCGCTGTCGGCCGTGGACATCTTCGTCAAGGACCTGGGCCTGGTGCTCGATACCGCCCGCCGCAGCAAATTCCCGCTGCCGCTGTCGGCCGCTGCCCACCAGATGTTCATGATGGCCTCCACCGCCGGTCATGGCGGCGAGGATGACTCTGCCGTCATCAAGATCTTCCCGGGCATCGACCTGCCGCCGGCCAAGGCCAAATAAGTCGTCGGCAAGACGCCGTCACCACCACAGAATCGAGGAGCTTCCATGTCCCAATCCCGACCCTTGCTGGGCTGCATCGCCGATGATTTCACCGGCGCCACCGACCTGGCCAACATGTTGGTGCGCGGCGGCATGCGCACCGTGCAGACCATCGGCGTGCCCAGCGAAATGCCCGGCGTCGCCGCCGACGCGCTGGTGATCGCGCTGAAGTCGCGCACCGTGCCGGCCGCCGAGGCCATCGAACAATCGCTGGCCGCGCTGCGCTGGCTGCAGCAACAGGGCTGCACGCAGTTCTTCTTCAAGTACTGCTCCACCTTCGACTCCACCGACGAAGGCAACATCGGTCCGGTCACCGATGCGCTGATGAAGGAGCTGGGCGTGGACTTCACCATCGCCTGCCCGGCCTTCCCGGAAAACGGCCGCACCCTCTATCGTGGCTACCTGTTCGTGGCCGATGCGCTGTTGAATGAATCGGGCATGGAAAACCATCCGCTCACGCCCATGACCGACGCCAACCTGGTGCGCGTGCTGCAGCGCCAGACCGAGTCCAAGGTCGGCCTGGTGCGCTACGACACCGTGGCCCGTGGCGCGGCTGCCACCCAGGAGCGCTTCACCGCGCTGCGCACCGAAGGCGTGAAGATGGCGATTGCCGATGCCGTCTCCGACAAAGACCTGTTCACCCTGGGTGAAGCCTGCGCCGAACTGAAACTGATCACCGGCGGCTCCGGCGTGGCCCTGGGCCTGCCCGAGAACTTCCGCCGCGCCGGCCTGCTCACCGCCGCCGGCGAAGCCGCGCAACTGCCCAAGGTCGATGGCCTGTCGGTGGTGCTGGCCGGTTCCGCCTCCAAGGCGACCAATGCCCAGGTGGCCGAATGGAAGGCCAGGCGTCCGGCCTTCCGCATCGATCCGCTGGCCCTGGCCCGTGGCGAAGACGTGGTGGCCCTGGCCCTGGCCTTCGCCGACGAGCGCATCAAGAACGAACCGGTGCTGATCTATGCCACCGCCACCCCTGACGAAGTCAAGGCGGTGCAGAAGGAACTGGGCGTGGCCAAGGCCGGCCATCTGGTCGAGCAGGCGCTGGCCAGCATCGCCGCCAGCCTCAAGCAGCGTGGCGTGCGCCAGTTCGTGGTGGCCGGTGGCGAGACCTCCGGCGCGGTGGTGCAGGCGCTGGATGTGCGGGCGCTGCGTATCGGCCCGCAGATCGATCCGGGTGTGCCGGCCACGGCCACGCTGGATGAACAACCGGTGGCACTGGCCCTGAAGTCGGGCAATTTCGGCAGCGTCGATTTCTTCGAAAAAGCACTGCGCTACCTCGACGGGAAAACCGCATGAGCCAGGAAAGCCAACTGCGCGAAGAGATCTGTCGCATCGGTGCTTCGCTGTACCAGCGCGGCTACACCGTAGGCTCGGCCGGCAACATCAGCGCCCGCCTCGACGACGGCTGGCTGATCACGCCCACCGACGCCTGCCTGGGCTACCTCGATCCGGCCGCCATCGCCAAGGTCAACGCGGCCGGCGAATGGGTCTCGGGCGACAAGCCCTCCAAGACGCTGGTACTGCATCGCGCGATCTACGACAACAATCCCGAGATGCATGCGGTGGTGCACACGCACTCCACGCATCTGGTCGCGCTGACCATCAACGGCGTGTATAGCGAACAGGACGTGCTGCCCCCGATCACCCCGTACTACGTGATGAAGGTCGGCCACATCCCGCTGATCCGCTATGCCCGCCCGGGTGCACCGGAAGTGGCCGAGCAGGTCGCCAGGATCGCCACCAGCGTGCGCGGCGTGCTGCTGGAACGCCTCGGCCCGGTGGTCTGGGAGAGTTCGGTGTCCAAGGCCGCCTTTGCCCTGGAAGAACTGGAAGAAACCGCCAAGCTGTGGCACCTCGCCGGCGGCCGCGCCACGCCGCTGGAAGAGCCCGCGCTGCAGGACCTGCGCGATACCTTCAAGGCGCGCTGGTAAGCCAGACGATTCAGGCAAGTCCAGGGAAGCGCTCGCTACCCAACAGCATCAACGCAATCATGGCGGCCATCCGATGGCCGTCATGCCCTGCCTGCGCCCATCGTCAGGAGATAGGCGCGGGAATGGGACAAAAAACCGGCGCAAGACCGGTCCATCAATGCCGGGTGTCAGCCTCTTTCGGAAGGGGAAGCTGGCGCCTCGATTGAATCCATAAATTGCCCGTCAGACCACGGGCACCAAGCAACCAGCGGCCGCAGCTGCAGCCGCGACACTCTTAGGGAGATGTAACACCATGACCACCGCAAGCAACACCGGCGTCGGACTCGACGTCAACGACAAGACCAAGGACGGTCTGTACAAGAAAGTCTTCTGGCGCATCATGCCCTTCCTGATGCTGTGCTACGTGATCGCCTACCTGGATCGCGTCAACGTCGGCTTCGCCAAGTTGCAGATGTCGCAGGACCTGGGCTTTTCCGAGACCGTCTTCGGTCTGGGCGCGGGCCTGTTCTTCATCGGCTACTTCCTCTTCGAAGTGCCCAGCAACATCCTGATGCACAAGGTCGGCGCGCGCATCTGGATCGCCCGCATCATGATCACCTGGGGCCTCCTCTCGGCGGCCTTCATGTTCGTGCAGAACGCCACCCAGTTCTACATCCTGCGCTTTCTGCTGGGTCTGGCCGAGGCCGGTTTCTATCCCGGCATCATCCTGTACCTGACCTACTGGTTCCCTTCACACCGTCGTGCCAAGGTGATCGCGGTGTTCATGTCCGGCATCCCCGTGGCCGGTATCCTGGGCAACCCGCTGTCGGGCTGGATCATGGATGCCTTCCACAACAATGGCGGCCTGGAAGGCTGGCAGTGGATGTTCCTGATCGAAGCCATTCCCGCCGTGCTGATCGGCGTGGCCACGGTCCTCTATCTGGACAACGACGTCAAGAGCGCCAAGTGGCTCAGTGACGACGAAAAGAAGTCCCTGCAGGCTGACATCGACGGCGACGCCAAGGGCAAGGAGAGCAAGCACGGCTTCGGCGCCATCGTCAAGGATGCGCGTGTCTGGCTGATGTGCCTGATCTACTTCTCCTTCGTGATGGGCCAGTACGGCCTGACACTGTGGATGCCGACCCTGGTCAAGGCCACCGGCGTGAAGGGCAACCTGGAAATCGGCCTGCTGTCGGCCATCCCCTTCGGCTGCGCCATCATCGCCATGAACCTGATCGGCCGTAGCGCCGACCGCCTGCGCGAGCGTCGCTGGCACCTGGTGATCCCGGCCCTGATGGGTGGTGTGGGCTTCGTGGGCGCGGCCCTGTTCGCCGACAACACCGCCGTGTCGATCGCCGCGCTGTCGCTGGCTGCCGCTGGCGTGCTGACCTGCGCACCGTTGTTCTGGTCGCTGCCGACCTCCTTCCTGTCGGGTGCTGCTGCTGCCGTCGGTATCGCCGCCATCAACTCGGTGGGCAACCTGGCCGGTTTCGTCAGCCCCTACCTGATCGGTTACTTCAAGGACCTGACCCAGAGCAATGCGACCGGCATGTACATGCTGGCCATCATGCTGGTGGTGGGTTCGATCGCCACCCTGATGACCAAGCCCAGCGTGGTCAACAAGTAATGTGATGTCCCGTTCGAAGCCCGCATGCCTGTGCCTGCGGGCTTTGACGTTTTCTGCACCGTCGGTGTCTGCGCGGCGATCCGCGTTCGCGCTACACTGGCCCCCTTCGTTATCAAGGAGAACCCGATGCTGCGTTTTGCCGCCAACCTGAGCATGATGTACGTGGAACACGATTTCCTGGACCGCTTCGCCGCCGCCGCCAAGGATGGCTTCTCCGGCGTCGAGTTCCTGTTCCCGTACGACTATCAGCCGCAAGAGATCAAGTCGCGCCTGGAGGCCAACGGCCTGACCCAGGCGCTGTTCAATGCGCCTCCGGGTGACTGGGCTGTCGGCGAGCGCGGCATTGCCTCGCTGCCGGGCCGCCAGGATGAATTCAAGCGCAGCATCGACACCGCGCTGGAATACGCCGCCGTGATCGGCAACCAGACCCTGCACGTGATGGCCGGCCTGATCAAGCCTGATCAGGATCGCGCACAGCATCGCGCCGTGTACCTGGACAACCTGTCCTACGCGGCGCACCAGGCCGAGTCCGCCGGCCTGACCGTGGTCATCGAGCCGATCAACACCCGCAACATTCCCGGCTTCTTCCTGAACCGCCAGGATGATGCGCAAGCCATCTGCGCCGAAGTGGGCGCACCCAATCTGAAGGTGCAGTTCGACTGCTACCACTGCCAGATCGTCGAGGGCGACGTCGCCGTGAAGCTCAAGCGCGACATGCCCGGCATCGGCCACATCCAGATCGCCGGTGTGCCGGAACGTCACGAGCCGGACGTGGGCGAGCTGAACTATCCCTACCTGCTGAAACTGATCGACTCGCTGGGTTACCAGGGCTGGATCGGTTGCGAATACAACCCGGCCGGCGCCACCTCGGCCGGCCTGGGCTGGCTGAAGGCCCTGGCCGAACAGGGACTGACGACGCTGAAGAAGTAAGTGCCCAGGCGCCCGCAAGTTGGGCGTCGATGCAACGGAATGCCGCCTGGTGTTGTGCCGGGCGGCATTTTTTGTTGATGGTCAGAGGGTTCAGGCGGAGGGCTGACTTCGCGCGGCCCCGGTCTTGGTGGGACCTTTTTCTTCATGGGCCTTCCGCGATCGGGCCTTGGCGACGGAAGACTGAGGCGAAGCCGATTTCCTGATGGGCCTGCCTTTCGTCGCAGGCTTCGCAGGTTTGGCAGCGGCAGGTTTTCTCGCTTTGCGAATTGGCCGCGCAGGGCTGATGCTCAAGCGGATGCCAAGCGCGCCCAGCAGGCGCAGGATCGTTCCCAGCCTCGGTTCGGCGCCCGGCTTCAGGGTCTTGTAGAGGCTCTCCCGTCCCAGCCCGGCCTTGCTGGCAACTTCCGCAATGCCGCGGGCGCGGATGACGTCACTGAGTGCGCCCATCAGGAAGGCAGGATCGTTCTCCTCGAAGGCGGCTTCGAGATAGGCGACCATTGCCTGGTCGCTGTCGAGATAGTCCACCGGATCGAACACGGAGACTTGCAGATCCCCGCTGCTGAATTTCCGACTTGTCATGCTGGCTCCCTTGATGTCCTGGCCGAATCACTTCTTCTTGATCCCGCACGTACGATGCGGGCCACGATTCTGGAACGCGCCGCAGGTCCTTCAGACCGGCCAGCCATGTCTTGAACTTTCCTGTTTCCTTGACGATGCACATGAAAGGCAGCCGGATCATCGAACGCAATATCGCGCGCAATTGTATCCACATGGATACGTCGCTGCCGACGCGCCATGTTACCAGAAGCTGAAAATCGTGAAATGACGAGCGCGCACGCCGGCATCGTACCGGTCGTACGCAATACGGAAGGGGAAGAAGAGGCGTTGGTGGAGCAGAAATTCAGAACAGATCGATTTCCCCACCCACCGG
Organism: Herbaspirillum sp. BH-1; assembly: GCF_002870055.1. Classification (NCBI taxonomy): domain Bacteria; kingdom Pseudomonadati; phylum Pseudomonadota; class Betaproteobacteria; order Burkholderiales; family Oxalobacteraceae; genus Herbaspirillum; species Herbaspirillum sp. BH-1. The sequence goes on from NZ_PKOI01000013.1 coordinate 51,127, forward strand.
CTTGGCTTGCAGCTTGGAGGCATATTCGCGTTCGCGGCTGGCCAGGTCGGCGCCGGCGTCCTTGATCTTCTTGACCAGCACCTTGCCGCTGCGGGGGAAGAAGTGGACCTTGCGCGGCCAGATGTCGTTGAGGTCTTCGGCCACCACGCGGATCTTTTCAGCCGAGAGGAAGCTCCTGACGAAGGCGGCATTGCGTTCGCCGACATTCATCGCGTTCATCCCGCGCAGCACCGCACCGCCACCGAATACCTTGCATTCCAGGTTCTCGCGCCGGGCGCCGGCCTTGAGGACGTCGTTGATCAACACTTCCATGGCATAGGTGCCATAGCGCATCGAGGCCGAGACGGGGCTATCGGCCTCGCCACCGCCGTCGGGCAGCATGAAGTGGTTCATCCCGCCCACGCCGCTGACGCGATCGCGCAGGCAGGCTGATACGCAGGAACCCAGTACGGTGACGATCATCATGTCGGCGCCGGTGTAGTAGTACTCGCCCGGCAGGATCTTGGCGGTTTCGCAGTCGAAGGCCCGGTCGTGATAGACGTAGGAAGCGAAATTCTCCGGCTTGTTGATGACGGTCTGCATACGGGCCCCTGGCTGTTCTGGTGATCCCTGTGAGGGATGGTGACTGTTTTTGCTGTTCCCATTGTCAGCCAGCCATCGTGCTGCCGGTATCGGGGATTTCCTGAGCGAGAACAGGCTTGTGCCGGCGTGGTAATGAGGGATATCCGCAATCGCCACCGGTATCGGCACCGTGCTACCCTGCGCTCCCTCGACATGACCCGATCCCGGTCCGCTCTGACGGAGACGATTTGTACAGGCATTCCCCAAATGCCGGAGACAGGTATCGGACAGGCAGTTGAATCCGGCAGGCACGCCGCGGGCAGCGAACCCCGACCCGCGACCCGCGACGTGCGCCGTGGCCCCGCGCGGCCACGCCCGGTCGCCGATACGCCGCCAGGCAGTGGCGCGTATTGCACGTGGCGCCTCATGTCGCGCCTGCCCTCCACGGCAGGCGTGCAGGAAGCGTCCCGCACCGGTTGTCCGACTCCCGCGCCTGGCGCAGGGAGGCAGCCCTCTCTCCATCACAAACGGTTTAGACAATGTTGAAAAAATCTTTCCTGGCCTTGCTGGGATTCGTAGTTGCGCTGGTCACCGTACCAGCCTCGCAGGCGGCCGACGTCAAGAAGGTCGATGTGCTGCTGATCGGCGGCGGCATCATGAGCACCACCCTGGCGGTCTGGCTCAATGAGCTGGAACCGGGTTGGTCCATGGAAATGGTGGAGCGCCTGGATGGCGTGGCCGAGGAAAGCTCCAACGGCTGGAACAACGCCGGCACCGGCCACTCGGCCCTGGCCGAACTGAACTACACGCCCGAAGACAAGAACGGCAAGATCCAGATCGCCAAGGCCATCGAGATCAACGAAGCCTTCCAGATCTCGCGCCAGTTCTGGTCCTGGCAGGTCAAGAACGGCGTGCTGAAGAACCCGCGCTCCTTCATCAATTCGACCCCGCACATGAGTTTCATCTGGGGCGACGAGAACGTGGCCTATCTCAAGAAGCGCTATGAGGCGCTGCAGGCCAGCCCGCTGTTTGCCGGCATGCAATATTCGGAAGACCACGCGCAGATTGCCAAGTGGGTACCGCTGATGATGGAAGGTCGCGATCCGGCGCAGAAGATGGCCGCCACCTGGACGCCGCTGGGTACCGATGTGAACTTCGGCGAGATCACCCGCCAGTTCGCCGGCTATCTGCAGAGCCGCCCCAATTTCGCGCTGAAGCTCTCCAGCGAAGTGCGCGACATCACCCGCAACGCTGACGGCAGCTGGCGCATCGGCTACAAGAACCTCAAGGATGGCAGCACCACCGAGACCGATGCCAAGTTCGTCTTCATCGGCGCCGGTGGCGGCGCGCTGAAGCTGCTGCAGAAATCCGGCATCCCGGAAGCGCGTGACTACGCAGGCTTCCCGGTCGGTGGTTCGTTCCTGATCACCGACAACCCTGCCATCGCCGAGCGCCATCTGGCCAAGGCCTATGGCAAGGCTTCCGTGGGCGCGCCGCCGATGTCGGTGCCGCACCTGGATACCCGCGTGCTGGATGGCAAGCGGGTGATCCTGTTCGGACCCTTTGCGACCTTCTCGACCAAGTTCCTGAAGCAAGGTTCGCTGTGGGACCTGTTCTCCACCGCCACCACCCACAACGTCTGGCCGATGGCCCGCGTCGGTATCGACGAGTATCCGCTGGTGGAATACCTGGCCGGCCAGTTGATGCAGTCCGACGACCAGCGTTTCGCGGCTCTGAAGGAATACGTCCCCAATGCAAAGAAGGAAGACTGGCGCCTGTGGCAGGCCGGCCAGCGCGTGCAGATCATCAAGCGCGACGACAGCAAGGGTGGCGTGCTCAAGCTGGGTACCGAGATCGTGGCCTCGGCCGACGGCAGCATGGCCGGCCTGCTGGGCGCATCGCCCGGTGCCTCCACCGCGGCGCCGATCATGCTGACTGTGCTGGAGAAGGTCTTCAAGGACAAGCTGGCCACGCCCGAATGGCAGCAGAAGGTGCGCCAGATCGTCCCCAGCTACGGCACCAGGCTCAATGACCATCCCGACCAGGTTGCCAAGGAATGGGCCTATACCAGCGAGGTGCTGCAACTGGCACCGCCACCGGTGATCGCCCCCAAGGCCGGTGGCAAGGACAGCGCCAAGGGCAGCATGGAAAAGCCCAAGGCCAATGCCGCAGCCGACATGGCGCTGTAAGGTGCCAGCCCCGGTGTGACGGAATCGGCAAGCCGTGATGCGGCGGCCTGATCCCCACACCAGGAAATCGAAAGAGGGTAGCCAGGGTAGCCGTGGCTACCCTTTTTTATTGTGTCTTGCCGCCGGCAGCAGCAGTGTGCGAAGTGCAGGGCAAGGGCTGGCGCAGCAGGCCCGGCCAGATGGCCGGCCAGTCGCTCTCGTGGGCCATGCCCGGCACCACCTGCAGGGCAGCGCAGGCCCCGGTCTGTGCCACGAAGTCGCGGGTAATGGTGGTGGGGACGACGCGATCATCGGCGCCGCTGAAGTGACGTTGCGGGATAGACCTCACCCGCTGCGCCACGTCGATGGGATTGAGCGAGCCCGGCATCTGCGAGACCTGATGCCAGCGGTTCACGGCCACGTGATCCAGGTTGCCGGCGATGGTGCGGATGACACTGACATCCTGGCGCCGCGCTGCCAGCAGCACCGCGATGGCACCGCCGCCGGAATACCCGACCAGTTCCAGGCGTGCCGGCTTGAAGCGTGCCACGTACTGGCTCAGGGCCTGGTTCATGGCATCGACCACCTCCGGGGCATAGCGCAGACCGGTCCAGTAGGCCGGGCCACAGGCGGGGTTGCGTGCCATCGGCGTGAACTGGCAGGGGCGCGCCAGATAGAGCAGGGCGGTACCGTTCGCCGCATCTGTGGCGGTATCGGCGCGGGCATCGCTCAGCGCCAATTGCAGGCCCATCGCTTCATGCGGGGTCGGATCGGGCGAGACCTGGGTGCGGCTGAGCCAGGCACGGCCATCCCCCTCGATATAGACGCGCAGCACGGCCGGCGCGGGTCGCGCCTTCACGTAGGTGGTGAGCACGAAGCGGCCAGTGTCGATCTCTTCGCGCTGGAAAGCCGCGCCGGAGGCCAGTCCATCGGCATGTTGCAGGGGATCGCCGGCACAGCCGGCCAGCAGGATGGCCAGGCCGGCGAGGAAATTCCGATAGGGCAGATGAGGTAGGAAGGGTAAGCGCATGGCGCGCATTGTCCCCCGAGTAAAAACGGCCCGCAAGCTGACGCTGCGGGCCGTTGGTGGAATGAGGCCGGATCAGAACAGCCAGCCCACCCGTGCCGTCAATTGATGCACCAGTGCACGATCGCGGATTTCGGCATCGTAGCCCAGCGTGCCGTAGCTGCCGTGGGCGGCATTGAAGCGATAGCTCGCGCCCAGTTGCACGGCATCGCGATTGGGCGCGGCGCTGGCGGTGGTGAAGCTGGGACCGCCGGCCACGAAGCTGGCGGTGACGTCCGGATTGCCGGCCAGCTCACGCAGGTAGCGTGCGCGCAGTTGCAGACGGTCGCCGTTGTCGTTGACACGATTCAGTTCCACGCCCAGCGTCGGCTGTACGGAATTGGCATTGGTCGCGCCCACGTTCTGGGCCAGCGCCGCGTTGCCGCTCTCGGTATAGCCCTGGTTGGCCAGGTGCGACAGGCGCAGGCCCGCCAGCCAACGGCCTGACCAGGTCTGGCTGATGGCAAAGGGCAGGCCGGCTTCGACCCGTGCGCCGAGCTGCCAGCCGTTGTAGCTGCCGTTCACGTTCTGGCCGAGGAAGTTGATGGCGCGCTTGCTGCTGTAGTGATTGCCACCCACCATCAGCGAGCCGTCCAGCGTCCAGCCACCCATGTCCAGGCCGAGGTAGCCGCCCAGGTTCACTGCATCGACATCGACATCATTGCCGCTGGCATTGTCGTTGCCACGGGTACCGGCGCGGGTGTAGCCCAGCGTGAGGCCGGCCACTTCGCGTGCGGAGAGGTCGGTTTCCATGCCGGCCGCCATGCCGTAGGCATTGATGTTGTAGCCATCGGCGCCGGCACGTGCATCCTGCCTGCCCCAGGCGCCCAGGCCTTGCAGCCAGACGCGGCTACGGGCAGCTGCTTCACCGGTGGAAATGCCGCTGCCGCGCTTGCCATCCATGCCGGAGGCGCTGGCAACCTGGCTGTCATTGCGCGCGCTATCAATGCGCCCGGACACCGCCGAGAACACGCTGCCCATGGCCACCTGTGCCGCCTGCTGGCTGGCGCGGTTGGTCTCGGGCTGCAGTTGTCGCACCGCGCTGCGATAGGCGCTTGCAGTGGGCAGCGCATCCAGCGAGGCCAGCAGCGATTGCACCTGTGCGTTGTTGCTGTTGTTGCCCAGTGCATCCAGGGCCCGGCCCAGCGGACTGCCGGTGACATCGCTGACGCTGCTGGTGCGCTGCGCGCTGAGGATCAGGTCATTGCCACTGAGCTGCAGGCTGTAGTTCAGCGTGGCAGTGTTGGCCACCTGGAGTTGCGACACATCGGCCGAGACGCCGCCGGCCGCCGACAGAATGGTCCAGCGGGCGCTGTTGGGGACGTAGGTCTTGACCACCGGCTGCACGGTGGCGCCATTGGCCAGCGTGGCGCGGCCGGCGGCGACGATCTGGTCGGCCTGCGGACCGGCCACGCCGACCTGCAGGGTGGCGCCACTGCCCAGCGAGAAATTGCCGCCGACATTGATGCTGCGCACCGCCGTCCCATCGGCCGCCTGGAACACGCCATTGACGGCCAGGTTGCCGCTGGTGCCGAAGGCGCCATTGACCTGCAGCACGGCGCCCTGGTTGACAGTCATGTTGCTGACCGTGCCCAGGTCATAGTTGAAACGCGTGACGCCATCGCGCACGACGAAGTTCTCGAAGCCCGACAGCACACCCGCCGCGAAGGTCTGGTTGCCGCCAGTGGTGAGCGTGTCGGTACCGGCGCCGCCGTTGATGGTGCCGATCACGGTACCGCCCAGCAATTGCAGCGAGTCGTCGCCATCGCCCATGTCGATGGCCATGCCGTTCTTGCCTTCGATGCGGCCGTAGTTGATCAGGGTGTCGTTACCGCCGCCCATCTGCACCGCCGCGCCCGGCGTGGTGCTGCCACCCTGGCCGGTCAGCGTGGCCTGGGCGCCACCGGTGATGACGCCGCTGGCATTGTTGATCAGGGTGTCGTCGTAGTTGCCCACCAGGCCGACGGCCACACCCTTGTTGCCGATGATGCTGCCGTCGTTGACGATGTAGGCCTTGCTGCCATTGACGCTGCTGGTGCCGCGCCCGGTGGTGTTGCCGTTGTTGTAGGTGATGAGCGGATTGCTGGCGTCCTTGGACCAGTCATTGCCGTCGTCGATCAGGATGCCGTGCGCATCGCCATAGATCACCGCGCCGGCATGGTTGATCACCGTGCCGCCGCCAGCGGCCACGCCATCGGCGCCATTGGGCTGGCCGGTAGAATCCAGACCACCGGCGCCAGTGCCGCGAATGCTGCCCCAGTTCTCGATATAGGCGGTACCGTCGATGTCCACGCCGTCACCGTCGCCATTGCTGGTGGTGGCACCGTTGCCCAGCACGTCATACACGCGCCCGCTACCGGCATAGTTGCCGACGATGGTGCCGTAGTTGAAGACCACGCCGTGACTGTCGAAACCGACGCCCGAGCCGTTATTGCCGGTGATGACGCCGCCGGCCTGGTTGATCACCACGTTGTTGCTGATGGTGACATTGCTGCGCGTGCTGCCATCGGCATAGGTGGCATCGAAGCTGATGCCGGTGGTGGTCAGGTGCGGGGTGAGCTGGATGGCATTGGCCAGGTTGTTGTCCGGCGTGGCGGCGACCGGGTCACCACCATCGATGCCATGGCGCGCGCCGGTGATGCTGCCGTAGTTGACCACGACGGCATTCTTGATGCCATCATCGATGGAGATGCCATCGGCCGCCTTCGGCGGCGAGCCGCTGGCGCAGGCACTGAGGTAATCCGGGCAGGACGTATTGACCGGGCTGGTGGTGAAGATACGCCCATAGTTGGTCAGCAGGATGTTGGAGCCCATCTTGATCGCGGTCGAGCTCGACGAACTGATGGTGGCACTGCTGTTGGTGGCCGAGCCGTTGACGATGGTGTTGCCGGTCGTGGAGTAGTCACCGTTGGCATTGATCGCGTAGTTCTTGCCGTTGTCCGCATTGGTCGGCGTCGGCCCGGTCTGCGAGATGGTGCCGAGGTTGACGATGGAGAAGCTATCGCTGCCCTTGCCGATCAGGATGGTCGGCGTCTTGGCCGCGCTCGACGAACTCGTGATCACCCCGCCCAGCGCATTGTTGAGGATCAGGTTGACCTTCTTGTTGTTGATGCTGATGGCTGACAGACCGCTGGTCTGGCTGATCGTACCGGCGTTGTTGATGGTGACGGTGGAGAGGTTGTCGTTGTCCTGCGAGGTCTTGATGCTGGCCGCGCTGCCCGAGGCCAGCGTACCGCCGGCATCGACGGTGATGGTGTCGCTGCCGTTCTTGGTCAGCGTCTTGGCCGTGGTGTCGGTGGTGCCGTTGCCGACCGTGTAGTTGGCCGCGTGGGCGGGAGCGTAGATCGCCTGCAGGGCAAGCACCAAGGGAAGCAGACGAAGAGGGAAGGAGGAGCGCGCCATGTGCAAAGAGTTGATAGCAGATTGTAAAGAACTGAAATTTTGCTGACGACTTGTGACCGGTTCATTACAGCAGTCTGCTGAAGGCGGCATTTGGTCACTGGGTGTGGTCTTTCTGCTAATCTTCATTCTTTACAGGTGGTAATGAGACAAAAGCGACCAAGCGACAAGGGGGAAGGGATGAGGGGATGGACGATGCAGACGGGGGCCGGCGATGAATAAATCCGTGCTGGACTTTTTGATGCCGCAATGGAATGGCGCGGTCGATGGCGGCCTGCAGCTCGTGGTGGCCCTGCTATTGCTGGCGCTGGTGATCGGGCTGCCGCTGCTGCTGGCGCGCAGCGCCCGCCCGGCGCAATGGGAGGCCCGCCTGGGCGCACTCACCGGCGGGCGCCTCGCCCTGCCTGCACCCACCACCCCGGAAGAATTGAGCCAGGCCGTCGCGACCGCGCCGGAACGCTGGGCGCAGGTCGCGCCTGGCATGGTGTTGATGCTGGGCCTGCTCGGCAGCTTCGTCGGCCTGGGTCTGGCCCTGGGCGATACGGCTGCGGTACTCGGCCCGCAACAGGCACCGGGCGCACTGGCAGCGGTCATCGATGCGCTGGGCGCCAAGTTCAGGATGGCCACCTGGGGCATCCTGGCCTACCTGATCCTGAAGATCTGCATCACCCTCAGCGCGCGCGAACAGGCGCGCCTGGCCTGGAGCGTGAGCACTCTCAGGCGGGTCGATACCGAACAGGCACACGCCCGCGCACAACTGGAGGCGCAAGACCGGCAGCGCCTGATCGACGCCATCACCCACAGCGGCAACGCGCTGCTGGCGGCACAACAGGCCGAAGCGCAACGCGCCCACCTGCGCCATGCCGAGTTGATGGACGCCCTGCAGCGGCAGACTGCACGCTCTTCCTGACCTGAGGCAGCGATGAAACAGGCAGACAACGAATGGGTGGTTGCCACCGGCCTGATGGCCGCCCTGGCGGCGGTGCTGGTGCTGCTGCTGGCCGTGCATCGCGCAGGCGGGACCGAGGCCGCGCAGGCCGCCCTTGCGCAGCAACGTACAGCGCAGAGCGTGCCGCCTGCCTCGGCCACGGTGCCGGCCGCGGCACCATTGCCGACGCCGGCATCACCGCCAGCAACTACACCAGCAACTACGCCAGCACCGACACCGACCCCACCCCGGCCCACGCCCTCGACGGCGCCAGCGTCGGCGCAGCCGACAACGACGCCGACTGCATCGCGAGCCGACACGCCCACGGCGACGCAGGAACAGCGGGAACAGGATCAGCGGGAGCAGGGCGTGACCGGCGTATTGCGACAGGTGCAGAACGTATTTGCGCAGCAGGGTGCGTCCCGATTGGTTGCCATCGATACCGAGGCAGGCACGATCACCCTGAAGGAAGGCGCCTTCCGCCGCGGCAGCGCCTGCGTGGAACCAGAAGCCCGGGCCGCCTTTGCGCAGGTGGAGCAACGCATCGCCGATTACCTGAAGCAGAACCCGGCAGGCCGCATCTATGTGGAAGGCCATACCGACGACAAGCCGGTCAAGGCACCGGTGACGGATGTCCGCGCCTACTGCACCGTCTATGACGACAACATCACCCTCTCCGCCGCCCGTGCGCGCGAAGCGCGACTGCTGCTGATCGGGCGTAGCGCACCGGAAGCCGCACGCAGGGTGATCGTGGCGGGGTATGGGGATTCGCAGCCTTTACCGGGGCTGGCTGCCAGTGATGAGCGGAATCGGCGGGTGGAGGTGAGGTTTGTGAATAGAGGTGAAAGGTAGTTAAGTGCGATGTATTTAACTGTAATGGTTGAGTGCATCCTCACTTATCCGTGCGTCTGGCCCCTGTTTCTCACAAACTCTTATGGCGGTGGGGTGGGTTAAGTTACGTCTGGTGGCGCGCCGGCTTAGTCACCTGGCCGTGTTTTACGTTGTAGTATATATATCGCGCAACGCAAAAAAATATGGGCTCCGAGAAGGCCATCGGGAGGTTGTTCAGGGTCGAGCAAAGAATCAAAAGGCTTTTAGCTGCAACTGCCGACCACGAGTATCGAAGCTGACCAACATGTCGAAAGTCCTTGTCGAGGAGTTCTGCGTGCGCAATGGAATCGCCGAGAAGATGGGAGACTCGTCGAATAAAGGGGAACGTAGGTCGGGGAGGGGGAAGAAGTGAACGAAGTATCCAAGGCATTGGGCTCAGTCCATCCGTCGCTCGCAAGCCTTCAAGGATTGCCGCTATACGTTTTTCTTTTGGTCGCGGTATTCACGGCCATCTTCATGATTGGATACGCTGTGAAGGGTACCCAAGTATGGCTGCAGCTGAAGGCATCGGTGAAGGCCGTTCGCCAATTAGCAGGTTCCGCTCCCAATCCACATGACGTCAACGATGTGTTCTCGAAGGAGCCATTCCGGCATCTATGGGAAGAATACGCGCATACAGTGCACGAAGTGCGCTTGGCGGGCTCCGGCGCCATCTCCTCGACCGAGTTCCGTGCGACGGTTCCCGCCGAGGCAATGTTCACCAAGGAGGTCTTGGTTGATAGCCGCCTGTTCGATGAGTTCACTCGTCATCTGCCTGGCGTCCTCACCGGGCTAGGTATCATCGGGACATTTGCCGGCCTGCTGAATGGGCTCGACAAATTCAAGGTGGATCCCGAGAAAATCCAAAACACGGTAAATGGACTTGGGCCACTGCTCGAGGGTGTCCAGCATGCCTTCGTGGCGTCTGGTTTTGCCATCCTTTGCGCGATGCTGGTGGTCTTCCTCAGCCGCCTTGTCCTCGCCTACTTCTATCGTCTGGCAGAGCAGTTGACTAACGGCATTGATGGCTTGTACAAGACCGGTGCTGGTGAGGAGTATCTAGCAAGGCTGGTTAAGTCTTCTGAGCAGAGCGCTGCCAGTACGGCGCAGTTAAAGGACGCTCTTGTCGAAGATCTCCACAAAATGATGACTAACCTTGTTGACCGCCAGATCGCAGCACAGGAATCGTCATCGCTGGCCTTAGGCAAACACATTGGTGAGTCCATCTCGGCAGCCATCGCTGAGCCTATGAAGCGTGTCAGCGAAGCGATGGAGGTTACTACTCGCGGTAACGGCGACCAAGTGAACTCTATGCTGGAGAATCTGCTCACTGGCTTCATGGCGAAGCTGGAAGATACCTTCGGCGGACAGATGCGAGGTATCAACGAACAGATGCAGAGGTCGATGGACTCTATGGCAGCAGTTCAATCCTCACTGCAGGGCCTGTTGGCAGACATTAAGAACACCAATGAACATGCCGCCTCACAGATGAGTGGAACGCTCGAGGACGCCATGAAGAAGGCCGCGGACAACCAGCAACTGCTCACCGACCAGATGCGCGAGTTTGTCCAAGAGTTTCGTCGCCTTGCGTCTGAGGAACAAAGCAACTCTAAGAAGGCGATGGATGACGCCGTGATGAAAGTCCTCAGCGAAGTCGCGATGGCGATGGAGGGGCTAGAAGGTGTTCGAAAAGTCTCTGCTGCAGAGGAGTCCAGCCGAAATGAACGACTGGCAGTGCAGACGAGTCAGCTGGTCGGCGGCCTCTCTACACAGGTCGAGTCCCTGCTCGGCGCCGTTGCCGATCAAGTCTCCAAGACACAACGCAATATCGACGTGCTTGGCGATGTCTCGTTGCGGGCCATCGATGGCATGAATCAGGGGGCACTGACGATGGGCTCTGCAGCCCAGCGCTTCGAGACCGCTGGAACCGCTGTGACTGGCGTATTTGAGCGCTCTACTCAGGTGACGGACACTCTGGCTTCAACGGCGGCGTCCCTACAAGTAGCATCTAATGCGGTTCAGCGTGGGTTCGAGCAGTACGACACCACGCGCAAGACAGTCGACGCGCAGGTAGCATCCTTGATGGGGTTAATCGAATCCGTGAAGAAGGAAGCCGGCGTTTCGCAGGAGTTGATCAACAGCATCAAGTCAAGTGCGGAATCTATGAGAGATGCAGAAGCGGAAGCTCGTTTGCACTTGGACCAGGTCAATGCGGCCCTGGTAAAGGCTTTTAGCGACTTCGGTAACTCGTTAGTCAGTCAGGTTAAGTCGACCATCGCCGAAACTGACCGTCACCTTGCGCAGGGCACCGGTCACCTGAACGGTGTAGTGCAAGAACTAGCCAATGCCGTCCAGCGGATGAAGAGAGCCTGACGTGCTGGCGCGACTAGTTCTCAAGCGAGGTGCAAAGCACGAGGGGGAAAGTCCGTTCTGGATTTCATTCTCCGACCTCATGTCTGCTTTGATGGTGCTCTTCCTCGTTGTAATGGCCGTGACTTTGGTTTCGGTCACCCAGAGCATCGACGCGGCTACGCGAGCGAATATCGAGCGGACCGCCGCAATCAGCCATCTGATGCAGATGATTGCGCAAGACCCTAAGAGTACGGGGGTCGGCGTTGATCAACAGAATTTCCGCATCGATCTCGGTAAGGAGGTTCGGTTTGACAGTGGCAGTTACACAATCAGTCTGACAGCTGGACAGTTTCTCCGCAGCTACATTCCGGTGCTCCTGCGGGCAAAGGACACGGAGGAAGGTCGGCGTTGGATGCGAAGCGTCGTTATAGAGGGATTCACCGACGAGGATGGAACCTACCTTTATAACCTTCAGCTCAGTCTCGACCGTAGTCGAAGCGTGGTCTGCTCCCTGTTTCAAAGCAGCGGATCGACAGACGGATTGACAGCTGAGCAATTACGGAAGGTTCAAGAGCTCTTTCTTGTAGGCGGCTACTCGTTCAATTCGATCAAGATGGACAAAGCCGAAAGCCGCCGAGTCGAGTTCAAAATCGATTTCTGGGGCTTGGACGAGAAGGTGCCGAAGGCAAACGACGTCCTGAAAGGGAAGGAGTTTGGTCGGTGCTAGCCACATCTGCTCTTCAGCGATTGAGTCTTGACTTAGCTACGTCGATGGCATCAATGGGCTTGTATTCTGGGGAGTTCGGGAAACCAGAGTTAATCGAGAAGCCGACACGCGAAGCAGAGCAACTATTCCAAGGATTTGCGAAGGCAAAACCCAGCAAGGAAGACGCTTATGCCGCCGCGCGTACCTTCGTGCGTGGCCAACCGCTTGATCCGTGGCAACGTGATTTGGTTGCCTCTGCTGTCGCAGAGCCCATCCGTGAGCAGGCTGGCGCATTGGCTCTGGCATCCAGGCAGTTTCCGGCGTTACTAGCCTCTTATGAGGCCGAGGCTAAGCGTGGAGAGCTGTGGCGCCTAACTTGGCATGGGCTTCTATACTCGTACTTCCACTTCGACCTTGACCGAGGACGGGACGACTCGACGCATGCGGGATGGGAAGCGCTTCGCGCTTTTCTCGAACGTACGTGGCCATTGATTGACCGCCAAGCGGACAAAGACCTAATTCCAGAATGGATCTGTGTCCTACGGCAAGAAACCGAGGTACTCACCTTGCGGCCAGTCGAGAAGTACTCGCGAGCTTATCTACGTGGCGAGACCGAAGCCACGGACCGTCTGGCAACGGACCTCGGCATCCCGCCGTCCAGTTGGTTCTGGCATTCACTGGTACTCGGCGCTGTCCACAGGGCCGCTGCGGAGGTTGACGCCGAGTTTCGCAGGCATATTCCTCAACTCATCAAACTCATCCAGAACAGGCCTGGCTTCAGAGACGAGGCTGTTGAAGTTATCCTCATACGTTATCACGCTTGCGATGGGGCTCCCCCGGATGAGATGTTGCGGGACTTCGTGTGCCAACCGAATATTTGGAAGAACCCGAAGCTCAAAGCCGCAGGTATCGCCACGGCCTGGAACAGAGTTCCAGACCCCGTTTGGCGAATGGCTCTCGGGTGGGTCAACGAGCGGAACCTCAAAGACTTCTTCGACATCCTGGCAGCACGAAACAATGCGGATGAGGGGCGGTTGGCCTTTTGGTCGAAGTACATGAAGCAGATTTCCTGGACCCGCCTGGTATTCGGCGCCGACACAATGGCGCTGAAGCGGACCAATACAGGCGTTCGGGAGCTAATTGCTCGGGAAGAAGGGGCTTACGCCCAGCTCACTAGTAAGCCTGAGGTCGATGCTTTCATGATGCAATTGGGCCCGTATCTCATCATCGAATTCAGCAAGAAGCCGAACGCTTGTTATGTCTATCAGGCTGACCAACTCCCGTTCGAGCCGTATTCGCGCCACTACGAGGGCGGCTCTTCCGACTTGGGCGCTGGTTACCGTGATGGTTGTGCCCTGCGCATTGTGCATCGAGATGGTTGGGCATCTCGAGCGGAGCAGGAGCTCCGACAATTAGGGATTATTCCCGATGCCGCGGGACCTCGGCGGGTTGCGGCTGATTCAGCGTCAGATATGACCGCCAGCACCGGACGCATGGCTGGAGTCGGAAATCGTTCGGGAGCGAATGCAACGAACTCGACTGCTGGAGGGCCTGACATGGCGAGGTTGAAAGCAGTCGTCGACCAGTTCCGAGGAGCTTCAATCAACGACCGTCGGAAGTCCTCAAATGGAGGGCGTCTCTGGATCGAAGACCCGCTTCAGCGAGCGCAACTGGCAACTGAATTGAAGGCACTTGGATTCAAGTGGGCCAACAGCCGCGAGGCTTGGTATTACCCGGAGACCTGATGGGCCTATTCGATTTTCTCAAGCGTTCTAAGACAGCCAAGTCCTCGGAACCAACGCTCAAGACAGCTTGGACGGATGCCGGCGTACGCATTGAGTTTGCGCAAGAGCTAACAGAGCCCACTCCAGAAGGACTGCTTGATGCCATTCACGAGGCTGGAGTGGAAGACACCGTACTTGGTGCCTACCTTGCCCAGTTAGCTTCTGAAGGTCGTTGCCAGTTGTCAGTTACCAACGCAACCGTCTCTTGGGCTGACATCTTTGCCTTGCAGACTTCCGCTGAGCACGTCGGTGCCCTGAAGCTGTTCGAGCTTCCGCCTCAAGGGCCGCTTAGGCCAGTAATCGACGGCTCCGGCACATTGTCCTCGGCCGACTTCGATCTTGAGGTTTCGGGGTGGTCTGATGGGATCCGTCCGGTCACGGTAGAACGGCTGGAAGGTGCCGTTGCTATTGTCGGTGGCCGACCGCAGATGCTCTCTCCGTGTGCATGGTCTACGGTCGCTCAGATTGCCGCTCTGCGCATTCGACCGACTAGCGAGCGCAACCAACACGAACAAGAGTTGGCATGGGGGCGCATTCGCCTTGTTGCAGACCAAGCTGGAGCACTTTACGCTAACACGTATCTGGAGACGACGCTCGTCCTCACCCCGGACAGCCTGCGCCTGCCGTTATCAAGCCAAGACACGCCATTTGGCCGGGTCCTGACGGTCTCGCCGACGTTTGAGGGTGCACCGGATGGCTGGATCACGGCCTTTGATGGATTTAACTCCGTGCAACCGCACTATGATCTGACGCGCAGCTCCGGTCGCGTACGTGTAGTCGTCTCCGAACCCGTGCGAAAGGTTCTGGCCGTTATCAAGAGGGAGATGCCAGGTCGAAAGGTTGCTGGCGTCAAGGCTGAAAAGTTCATTCACAATCCCTTTGCCTTCCTTGGAGACGGAGCACGCGAAGTCCTGCGGGAAGACGAGTTCGAACAGGATCGCGCCGAGGCTGGCGCAGTGGCGGCGGTCTTCAGCATCATCGGTAGAACAGATCAAGGTCGCGTCAACACAGTTGACCTGTTGGTGACGGAGCATTTCGGGGATGGTGCTGCTCGTACAAATAGTTCTACGTTCAGGACGCCGAGTGAACTTGACGCGTTTCTGCAAGAGCTTAGGTCTGCGCTCGAACAAGATAGGGAGCGTTTTCCGTGGGATGAGTATGACCTGACCGTCGACGCCGAGTCGACGATTCAGTTGGAGCAAGGAATACAGTTGGCGCATTTATGGCGTACACAACCAGCCGAGCGCATCAGCTTCGAGGATGTCTACCAACTCGATGGATATAGCAGTCGCATCGAAGGTATCGGTGTCGCCAAAACAATCTATGTGCCTGTCTTCCAGCGCGAGAGAAAGGGAGGCGATGACGATTCTGGTTGGCTTCCATCCGACCTAATTCCAATGGTGACTGTGAGTCTTCAGGGGCATGAAGGACAGGTGGTCATCCCCCTCACTAAGGAGTGGCTGAAGGACTTCACCCGCCAAGTTGATGAGGCGGAGAAGGCTGGAGCGTCAGAGGTGCGAAACGCCAGCTTGCCGACCGCCGTATCTACAGAGCAGGCTCGTACGCTCGCGGATGGATTCAACTCCATGCTCGGCAAGGAGGATCGAGTGAAGGTTGAGGGTGACTCCAAGGGCAAGAAGAAGAGGCCTCAGGAGACTCTCTTGATTAAAACAAACTTCCACGGTGTCGACTACCAGGAAGAGCGCCGCACGTCGCTGGCCTTGCCGGAAGGATGGACAGCGCAGTTACCGAGATGCCTGCGTCCCGCCATTGAGCTCAAGAAACACCAGCTCTATGGAATTGCGTGGTTCCAGCATCTGATGTCTAAGGGGCCAGCAGAGTGCCGAGGTGCCCTTCTCGCCGATGACATGGGACTGGGGAAAACAGTCCAACTGCTGTCCGTGCTTGCGTGGTACTACGAGTTAAACCCCAACGCGGCCCCGTCCGTTATCTTCGCTCCGAAGAGTTTGCTGGAGAACTGGGCGAACGAAGCTCGAAAGTTTTTCAGCGCATCGTTCCCGGAAGTGCTTGTTCTATATGGCGACGAACTGAGGGACCGTATGCAACCACTCGGACTCATCGACAGCCAGTTGCAGGACAAAGGTATCGTCGAACTGCTGAAGCCAAACTGGGCTGGCACGGCGAAGGTCATCGTTACGACCTACGAAATGCTGACCTCATACGAGTTTTCGTTGGCCAAGCAGCCTTTTGCGCTCCTTATCTGCGATGAAGCCCAACGCATCAAGACGCCGGGCACGATGGTGACCCTTGCGGCGAAGAAGCTTAAAGCCGACTTCCGCATCGCTTGTACTGGAACACCCGTAGAAAATTCCCTTGCCGATCTTTGGTGCTTGTTTGACCTAGTTCAGCCCGGCCTGCTCGGGGCTCTGGAAGACTTCGGCAAAAACTACCGTCGCCCTATCGAATGTGAGACGGGCGAGCAGGTTGCTTCGATGAAGAGACTGCAGGCGGCAATTGCGCCGCAGACGCTACGTCGAACTAAGGCTGACATTGCCGCTGATCTAAAGAAGAAGTTTTTTGCAGTGAAAAAGGCTGGGGGGGATGCGCTTCAGTTCAAACCAGAGCTGGCTGAGAATGAGCTCCTGGAAATCGCCATCACCGATCGCCAGCGCATTCTTTACAAGGGAGGATTGAAGAAGCTGCAAGATGCGGCCAATGAGTCCAATGGCCGTAAACGTGCACAACTCTCATTCGGTGCGCTCCACCTAATGAAGGCGGTCTGCGCGGAGCCCTATTGCCTTCCCGGGACCAAGTTCCTTGTGGATAAGGCCGGGCGAGAGACACACCTCTCCAATTCGCCGAAACTGGCCTGGCTGCTCGAACGCCTCGAGGAAGTCCGGCGGGCCGGCGAAAAGGCCATAGTATTCACTGAGCTTCGCGAGGCGCAGGCTGCGCTGTACTACTTCTTGAAAGAGTCGTTCGGATTACGTCCATCCATCATCAACGGCGATTCCCAGGGCCGCCAAGCGTACATTGACAAGTTCTCCGCAAAAGAAGGATTTGACGTCATCATCCTATCTACACTAGCCGCAGGTGCCGGTTTGAACGTCACTGCCGCGAACCACGTGTTCCACTTCACGCGAGCTTGGAATCCCTCAAAGGAGTCCCAAGCGACGGACCGGGCATATCGCATCGGCCAAGAGCGAGACGTATTCGTGTATTGCCCAACCGTGGTCGCAGACGACTTCTCCACTTTCGAAGTGCGGCTGGACCAGCTTTTGAAGCGGAAGGCCGGATTGGCTGGTGCCACGCTCGACGATGGCGAGTTAGCGGCTATGCTCAACGGCTCCGGCAAGGATGCGTCTTTCAAGGAACTGGTCGGAGATGGGACACTTGGGGAAGCTCTGCCAGAGCGTCACCTCACGATGGAGGATGTTGATCGAATGGACGGAGACAGCTTCGAGATTTTTTGTGCTCTGCTTTGGCAGAAGCAAGGATTTCAAGCAACCGTCACGCCAAAGCGCGGAGGCGACGGCGGCATCGACATCGTCGCCTTGAAGAAACGAGACGGCGAGCTCATCCAGTGCAAGAGTTCAAAATCTGCAGAACTCGGGTGGGATGCCGTCAAAGAAGTGGTGGCGGGTGCGGCAAGGTACCAGGCAAGGTTCCGAGGTACACGGTTCCGCAAGATTGCTGTGACCAACCAAGGATTTACGTCTGGAGCACGGGAGCAGGCATTGGCGAACCAAGTGGAACTTGTCATTCGCGAGCGCCTAGTTGAGCTCCTCAAGTTGCATCCCATAACTAACTACGAGTTTGATGACGCATTGCAGGATGCCGCTACGATCATGGAGTTTGTAGCTTGAGCTGGTTGTTGTGAATATTCGCCGGCACCGCCAGCACGGGGCAATGTGGCGGTCAAACTTCAGCCAGTGGGTCAGTTTTCAATGCAAATCAACAACTTACAGATTGACAGTATTTTGTCTATTCGCGCATATGTCTTCCCTCCAAGAGGGTTATTCTTGCAAGCAAATTAAACAAAAAGAGAGGCGCAGCAGCAATGTCACATCGAACGGCCTCCTGCTTCAGAAGCCTCTCCCCTCTATTCTTGTAATACTTTCTTGAGTTTAGCTATGACAGCTCTTGTCTTCGCACTTCAGGACGACCAAATTTGTGTGGCCATGGACACTCTGGTAGTCAGTGCTCGCGACAAAATGCCACTGTATTTTCAACGAAAATTCCTGTCGCTTCCAGGGAGTAATTTGATTGTTGCCGGCACAGGTCATGCGGGCTTCATCACGGGATGCTTTCAGTATCTACAGGCTCATTTCCAAGAAGCGACGATTGATGATTTGGATGGAGTGGTCCCTGACATCTTTCGAGCATCCGTTCGAGGGCAGGGAGGCTTGAGTGGCCTTACTGCGACGATCTATCACTTCGGTTACTCAGTCGAAGAGCAAAGGTATGTTGGTTACGCCTATCGCTCCGAACATGACTTTCGCTCGGATAGACTTCGGTATGGTCTAGGATTCAAGCCGGTCGTCCCCGTCACACCAACTAACGACATTCACTTCCCCGACTTTCTAATTGAGCTTGTACTGGAGCAGCAGCGCCAAGACAATCTCCTGCCAATAACTGAAAGAGTTGGTATAGGTGGTGAAATTGAGTTTGTCGTTATGTCAGATCGATTGATCAATGTTGAAACCGTACATCGTTTCTCTTCGTATGAGGCCGAATCGATCTACATTGAGCAACGCACAGAAGCATAATCCCTTGGATTCATGTGAGCAGTCATTAGATGACTTGCACGTCGTTCAAATCGATAGTTCTGGCCAAAGTTCTAAGCAGATTGCTTCGGACTGCGGAGTTGCATTGAAAACCACCTTTATTCCCTTGGTATTCATTGGCTTCACACTTTCTTGGGAGTGATTGTCGGGAATAGACCGGAGCCAAGAATTTTCAGTCCTAGAAATGAAAAACGCCAACCGGTAAGGGCTGGCGTTTTTGCTTAGAACATTCTTGGTGGCCCGGGGCGGAATCGAACCACCGACACAAGGATTTTCAATCCTCTGCTCTACCAACTGAGCTACCAGGCCAAGACGGACAAGTATAGCGGCTTTGAAGAAATATGCAAGTCCTTTTTGAAAAATAGTTTCCGCCACCCCGTTTATAATCGCCGGCATGAATACCAATTCACATTCCCCATCTTCCTCGCCGGCCGCGGCTGGCACTGATATCTGCATCGTCGGCGACGGCGCGGTCGGCAAGACGGCGGCGCTGGGGCTGGCGCAGGCCGGCTTCAAGGTGACCCTGCTGGCGCCACCGCCCAAGTCTGCCTCACCCGACCCGGCCAGCTGGGACGTGCGGGTCTATGCGCTGAACCATACCGCGCATCGCCTGCTGTCCTCGGTCCGCGTCTGGGATGCCATGGATGCCGCGCGCATCGCGCCGGTGGATAACATGACCGTCCACGGCGACGGCCTGCCGGAAAAGGCGCAGCCCGGCCTGCTCAGTTTCGATGCCTACGCCGCCCGCACCGATGCCCTGGCCTGGATCGTCGAAGACCGCAATCTCGACCAGGCGCTGGACGCCGCCCTGCGCTTTGCGCCCAATGTGCGCGTGCTGCAGGGCCGCGCCACGGCGCTGGCGGTCAGCGGCGAGACTGCCACGCTGACGCTGGAATCCGGCCAGGCCCTGTCCGCTTCGCTGGTGGTGGGGGCCGATGGCGCCAACTCCTGGGTGCGCGGGCAGTGCGATATCGGGCTGGATTACCGCTCCTATGGCCAGAACGCCATCGTCACCAATTTCACCTGCGAGCTGCCGCATCGGGGCGTGGCCTATCAGTGGTTCAGCCCAACAGAAGGGGTGATTGCGCTGCTGCCGCTGCCGGGCAATCGCGTCTCGCTGGTGTGGTCCGCGCCGCAGGCGCTGGCCGAGCAGCTGCTGCGCCTGCCCTTGTCGGCACTGGCCGAGCGTCTGGCGCAGTGGGCCGCGCCCGTGCTGGGTGCGCTCACGCCGCTGCAGCCGGAAGTGGCCAAGGCTTTCCCGCTGCGCCTGATCAAGCCGCATGCGATGATCGCGCCGCGCGTGGCGCTGATCGGCGATGCCGCCCATGTGGTCCATCCGATGGCCGGGCATGGCATGAACCTGGGCTTTGGCGATGTGGCCGCGCTGATCGATATCCTGCTCAAGCGCGAGCCCCAGTACGATTGCGGCGACGATCGTGTGCTGCGTCGCTATGCCCGCGCCCGCAAGGAAGAAGTATTGCTGATGCAGATCGCTACCGATGGTCTGCATCGGCTCTTCTCCACCGAGGCCGAGCCGGTGCGCCTGGTGCGCAATATCGGCATGAGCCTGGTGAACCGTCTGCCGCTGCTCAAGCGCCGGCTGATTGCCCACGCGTTGGGACAGTGAAGCGCGGCGATTTCAGGTAAGGTAGTGGCCTTTGGCAAGCCAGCAGGGCCATTTGCGCCTGCCGTTGCCGGAAAAACTGCCCCGCGATTTTTTTTGAGAGACATCTGCAACCCCAGTCTTTGCAAGGCTTTGCGGCCGATGCGTCAAGGATTGGGTGTGCGTTTGATTTGAATCAGGACGAGTATGAAAAAATTTCTGACCGCCGGTGCGCGCCCATTGCGCCATCTGAGCATGGCCGCATTGCTGCTGGTTTCCACCGTCGTCGGCGTGAGCGCCCATGCGCAGGCCGAGGCGGCTGACAGCACCGAGGCCACCATCAAGAAGCTCATCGAGCCGCGCCTGGGCAAGGATGCCAAGGTCGATGCGGTGACCAAGACGCCGTATTCGGGCCTCTATGAAATCCAGATCGATGGCGACGTGATCTACACCGATGCCAAGGCCCAGTACCTGTTCATCGGCCGCGTGGTGGATGCGCAGAGCTACCGCGACTACACCAAGGAAAAGATCGATTCGCTGAACCAGGTGCCGTTCTCGGGCCTGCCGCTGGACAAGGCGATCAAGACCGTCAAGGGCAATGGCAAGCGCGTCATCGCCATCTTCGAAGATCCCAACTGCATCTACTGCAAGCGCCTGCACAAGACCCTGCAGGAAGTGGACAACATCACCTACTACACCTTCCAGTACAACATCCTTTCGCCGGATTCCATCGTGAAGTCGCGCAACATCTGGTGCGCGCCCAATCCGAGCAAGGCCTGGAACGAGTGGATGGTCAACGGCAAGGAAGCTCCGGCAGCGGCGGCCTCCTGCAATGCGCCGCATGAGGATGTACTGGCACTGGGCAAGAAGCTCAAGGTGACCGGCACGCCGACCATCTTCTTCACCGACGGTTCGCGCATTCCTGGCGCGGTCGATGCCAAGGGCCTGGAACAGAAACTGTCTTCGCTGAAATAAGTCCATGACGCACGGGAGCGCCTCGCAGGTTGGGGCGCTCCTGTTGCGTTGTGGTTCAGCGCATCAGGCTCATTTCCCCGTATGCAGTTCCATCATGGCGGCCTCGAACTTGCCCTGCGCCAGCAGGGGGATGACGTTGAGGCTCTTGTCGAGGGCGTCGTTGATGAGCGCCTGTTCTTCCTTGCGCGGCCGGTGCAGTACGAAGTCGGCGACCGGCTGTTGCAGTCCCAGCGTGCGCGGATGACCGATGCCCAGGCGCAGGCGCCAGTAGTCCTGGGTGCCCAGTGCGGCGGTGATGTCCTTCAAGCCATTGTGGCCGCCGGAAGAACCGCCTTTCTTGATCTTGGCCGCGCCCGGTGGCAAGTCCAGTTCGTCATGCACCACCAGTACTTCGTCCGGATTGATCTTGTAGAAGCGCGCCAGCGCGCCGACCGACTGGCCGGAGCGGTTCATGTAGGTCTGCGGTTCCAGCAACCACACCTCATTGCCGGCAATGCTGGTCTTGCCGGCCAGGGCGTTGAAGCGCTGCTCGCGGCTCAGGCGCACCGGACCGGCGAGGTTGTCGACCAGCCAGAAGCCGGCGTTGTGGCGGGTTTGTTCGTATTCCGGGCCGGGGTTGCCGAGACCGACGATGAGACGGATGGACATGTTGCAAGAAATGAGGGGCTGCACGAGGCGGAAGCGCCGATTATCCCGGCTTTGGCCGCCGCCGTCCAATCCCGCGCGGCCCGGATGCGCCCGCGCCGCCTGCTTTCCCGTGCAATCAGGCAATGTCAAGATTGGCGCGGGTGGCTGAATTGCGTATCATCCAACGCTTGTTTTTCTTCACCGCATAACTGCTTAATTGCTTAACTGTTGACTGGGTTTCACCATGCTGCCTTCTATCGAACAACGACTCGCCCTTGAACTTGCCGCCAAGCCGGTTCAGGTCGCTGCCGCCATCGCCTTGCTGGACGAAGGTGCCACCGTCCCCTTCATCGCCCGCTACCGCAAGGAAGTCACCGGCGGCCTGGACGACATCCAGCTGCGCCTGCTGGAAGAGCGCCTGCGTTACCTGCGCGAGCTGGAAAGCCGCCGCGCCGCGATCATCGCGTCCATCGAAGAGCAGGGCAAGATGACGCCGGTGCTGCTGGACGCCATCACCCACGCGGAAGACAAGACCCGCCTGGAAGACCTCTACCTGCCCTACAAGCCCAAGCGCCGCACCAAGGCCCAGATCGCCGCCGAAGCCGGCCTGACCGAACTGGCCGATGCGCTGCTGAACGACCCGAGCCTGAACCCGGAAGAGGAGGCCGCCAAATACATCAAGGCCGCCTTCACCACCGACAACGGTGACAATCCGGGCGTGCCCGATACCAAGGCCGCGCTCGATGGCGCGCGCCAGATCCTCATGGAGCGCTTCTCGGAAGATGCCGAGCTGCTGCAGAGCCTGCGTGAGTACATCACCGAACATGGCGTGGTCGAATCCAAGGTGATCGATGGCAAGCAGGACGCTGGCGAAAAATTCGCCGACTACTTCGATTACTCCGAGACCTATTCCACCATCCCGTCACACCGTGCGCTGGCGCTGTTCCGCGGTCGTCGCGAGGAGATGCTCAACGTTGTTCTGCGTCTGGACAGCGAAGAGGAAAAGCCGAAGTGGGATGCTCCCCATAATCCCTGCGAAGGTCGTATCGCCTCGCGCTTCGGCGTCTCCAACAAGGGCCGTGCCGCTGACAAGTGGTTGTCCGACACCGTGCGCTGGGCCTGGCGCGTGAAGGTCTTCATGCACCTGGAAACGGAGCTCATGACCAACCTGCGCGAGAAGGCCGAGCTTGAAGCCATCAACGTCTTCGCCCGCAACCTGAAGGACCTGCTGCTGGCCGCGCCCGCCGGCCCGCGTGCCACCATGGGCCTGGACCCGGGGCTGCGCACCGGCGTCAAGGTCGCCATCGTCGATGCCACCGGCAAGGTGGTCGCCACCGATACCATCTACCCGCACCAGCCGCGCAACGACTGGCATGGTTCGCTGCATTCGCTCTCGCAACTGGCCGAGAAGCACAATGTCTCGCTGATCTCGATCGGCAACGGTACCGCCTCGCGTGAAACCGACAAGCTGGCGCAGGACCTGATCAAGCTGCGTCCCGAACTGAAGCTGACCAAGATCGTGGTGTCCGAAGCGGGTGCGTCGGTGTATTCCGCCTCGGAATTCGCCTCCAAGGAATTGCCGGAGCTGGATGTGTCGCTGCGCGGCGCAGTCTCGATTGCACGTCGTCTGCAGGACCCGCTGGCCGAGCTGGTCAAGATCGATCCCAAGTCCATCGGCGTGGGTCAGTACCAGCACGATGTGAGCCAGTCGCAACTGGCGCGCTCGCTGGATGCCGTCGTGGAGGATTGCGTGAACGCCGTGGGCGTGGATGTGAACACCGCTTCCGCTCCGCTGCTGGCACGCGTGTCGGGTCTGAATGCCAGCGTGGCACAGAGCATTGTGTCGTATCGGGATATGAAGGGGATGTTCAGCTCGCGTGCTGCCTTGCGCGAAGTGCCGCGCCTGGGTGACAAGACCTTTGAACAGGCGGCCGGTTTCCTGCGCGTAATGAATGGCGAGAACCCGCTGGATGCGTCGGCGGTCCACCCGGAATCCTATCCGCTGGTGGAAAAGATCCTGGCCGACATCAAGAAGGATGTGAAGAGCGTGCTGGGCCAGACCTCGCTGTTGAAGGGCCTGACCCCGGCCAAATATGCCGACGAGAAGTTCGGCGTGCCCACCGTCACCGACATCCTCAAGGAACTGGACAAGCCAGGCCGCGACCCGCGTCCGGAATTCACCACCGCCACCTTCAAGGAAGGCGTGGAAGAGATCAAGGACCTGCGTCCGGACATGATCCTGGAAGGTGTGGTCACCAACGTGGCGGCCTTCGGCGCCTTCGTCGACATCGGTGTGCACCAGGATGGTCTGGTACACATCTCGGCGCTGTCCAACAGCTACGTCAAGGACCCGCACACCGTGGTCAAGGCCGGCCAGGTGGTCAAGGTCAAGGTGCTGGAAGTGGACGAGAAGCGCAAGCGCATCGCCCTGACCATGCGCCTGAACGACACCGCCCCGGCCCCGGGTGCACGCAACGAGCAACGTGGTGACCGCAACGATGCGCGTCGTCTGTCGCAGCACCAGAACCAGCGTGGTCGCGAGCAGGCACCGAGCAACAATGCCATGGCGGCGGCGTTTGCGAAACTGCGCGGTTGAACTGACTGCGCGTCGCTGCAATGGCATTGTGGCGACGCTAATGTGATGCAATGAAAAGAGGCTGTTCCCTTGCGGGGACAGCCTCTTTTTCGTTCGCGTAGCGGCCCGGATCTACGGGCGTCAATCCTATGCGGTGGTGCTGATCCGCGTCTGGCTCACCGATACCGAGATACTGACGGTGGTCTCGCTGGCAACCACGGTACCACCCTGGCCATCACCGTTGTCGGCACCGCCTTCACTATCCCCACCCTCCTGCTTGCCACCCTTGACCTTGTTGATGAAGTCATTCAGCGACTTCTGCACGAGGTCATAGGTCTTGTCGATGTTGCTGGCGATGTCGCCCTGCAGGACGCTCAGGCTTTCCAGGATGCCGCGTGCTTCCTTGAAGCCCTGGTCGACGCCCTTGAAGATCAGGTTCATGTAGTCGTCGATGTTGGTCGCGTCATCCTTGTCGGGATTGTTCTGCTTGTAGAGGTCGAACATGTTGGTGATGAAGGAGACGATGCGCCCGGCCGTGCCTTCCGGCGAGTTGTCCTGGGACGCTGCGTTCTGCACGGCCTGATCGCCCAACTGAGGGCGCAGGATGTCGTTGATGTTTTCGATGGCGGTCTTGTAGACCAGCGACAGCGGATCGTTGCCGCTCTGCAGTGACACCTCCAGCGAGGACTGGACGATGGACAGGTTGAACTGTGCCTTGGCGCCTGCTTCGGTCAACAGGTTCGCCTTTCTGGCTTCGGCGATCTTGTCATTGCTGGTGCCGGAGGTACCGGACGCATTGGCAGACAAGGCAGTGCTGTCGCCGTTGGTAGCGTTGGAGGAAGTGGTGCTGGGCAGCAGGGTTTTGCTGTCCAGGCCGGTGGTGTTGCCGATGGCCATGACGGTCTCCTGTAGAAAAAGGGGATCCGGGCATCAAGGGGGAAGACGGATCCACTGGAAATGATGGCGCGTCGGATGACGAGCCACTCCATTCCTGCATAACGGCCCGGTCGTGACGGACTTGATATTGACAAAAATTAACAGGTGTCAGTTTCCTCGTCCGGGTGGCAGCACTTACTGCGGTGGATTTGTTCGATCTGACGCAAAGCCTTTTCGGTAAAGGCTTTGCGGCGAGCCGATGCGGGTCGATACGGTGGCTCTCACCCTAAAAAATTTTTCAGAAAAAATGTAACGAAATGTCCGATCCGTGGTGGCAGGCGGATTTCATTTGCAGTGATGCAATGAAATCACGATGACATGCTGCCAAGGCCGAGCTGAGAGAAAACGCAGCGTATCGAAACGCTGCGTTCAGTGACGATGAGGATGTAGATATGGACGTGGATGTGGATGAGCTGGAAAGCCTGCTCCGCTCATTCCATGACGAACAGGCGACGATGTTCGCGGATGGCGTAACGGTCGGTCATGCCGGCGATGTAGTCGGCGACCTTTCTTGCCTGCTTGTCCAGCTGCTGGGCGTCATCATGCATTGCCTTGACCTGATAGTCCGGTGGCAGCAGGCTGGGCTGACCCATGAAGGCAGCAAACATCTCGGCAATGATGCGCCGCGCCTTGGCGGTCATGCGGTTGACCTGATAGTGACGGTAGAGCTTTTCGCGCAGGAATTTCTTCAGCACTGCCGCTTCGCCGGCCATGGCATCGGAGAAGGCAATGAGCGGCGGGGCGTTGCGGACATCCTCGATGTCGCGTGGCGCGAGCTCGGCGATGCGCGTGCTGGCGGTCTGGATCAGGTCGACGATGAGCGCGTTGATCATGCGGCGGACCGTCTCGTGGATCACGCGGCGACCGGTGATGCCGGGATAGGTCTGTTCGACTTCGCGCAGATGGCGGGCGAAGAAATCCACTTCGCTCATCAGCTCCATGGTCAGCAGGCCCGAGCGCAGGCCGTCGTCGATGTCGTGGTTGTTGTAGGCGATCTCGTCGGCCAGGTTGGCCAGCTGTGCTTCCAGCGAGGGCTGTTTCTTTTCCAGGAAGCGCACGCCGATGTCCCCCAGTTGCCGGGCATTGTGCAGCGAGCAGTGCTTGAGGATGCCTTCGCGGGTTTCGAAGGTGAGGTTCAGGCCATCGAAGGCGCCATAGTGCTGCTCCAGCTCATCGACCACGCGCAGGCTCTGTAGGTTGTGCTCGAAGCCGCCGTGCTGCTTCATGCAGTGGTTCAGCTCATCCTGGCCGGCGTGGCCGAACGGCGTGTGGCCCAGGTCGTGGGCCAGGGAGATGGCTTCGACCAGGTCTTCGTTGAGTTGCAGGTTGCGGGCGCAGGAGCGGGCAATCTGCGCGACTTCGATGCTGTGGGTCAGGCGGGTACGGAACAGGTCGCCTTCGTGATTGACGAAGACCTGGGTCTTGTATTCGAGACGGCGGAAGGCAGTGGAGTGGACGATGCGATCGCGGTCACGCTGGAATTCGCTGCGCGAGCCGGGCGGGGTTTCACTGAAGCGCCGGCCCCGCGAGCTTGCCGAGTGGGCGGCATAGGGAGCCAGACGGGGGGGCGCTTCAGCGTGCATGTTTACTCTCCGGTGCAGGCCGCCAGGGTTTGCAAGAGCAATTCCTGCGGCACGTTGGTGATCAGGGGGCTGCCCAGCGGTTTGATCAGGATGAACTTGATCTGGCCGCCTTCGTTTTTCTTGTCCACTTCCATCAGTTCCAGCCAGCGTTCGGTACCGAGGCTGGGTGCCACCGTCGGCAGGCCGGCGGCGGCGGTGACTGCCTGGATGCGGTCACGCGTGCGGGCATCGATATAGCCCAGGCGGTGCGACAGATCGGCCGCCATGACCATGCCGCATCCGACGGCTTCACCGTGCAGCCATTGGCCGTAGCCCAGGCCGTTTTCGATGGCGTGGCCGAAGGTGTGGCCGAAGTTGAGGATGGCACGCAGGCCACCTTCGCGTTCATCTTGGCGCACCACGTCGGCCTTGATTTCGCAGGAGCGCTGGATGGCGTAGGCCAGGGCAGCATCGTCCTTGGAGACCAGTTGCGCGATATTGGTTTCGATCCAGTCGAAGAAGGGCGCATCGATGATGGCGCCATGCTTGATGACTTCGGCGATGCCGGCGGCCAGTTCGCGCGCGGGCAGGGTATGCAGGGTGGCGGTGTCGGCGATGACGGCCTGTGGCTGGTAGAAGGCGCCGATCATGTTCTTGCCCAGCGGATGGTTGATGCCGGTCTTGCCGCCCACCGAGGAATCGACCTGCGAGAGCAGGGTAGTCGGCACCTGCACGAAGGGCACGCCGCGCATGTAGGAGGCAGCGGCAAAGCCGGTCAGGTCGCCAATCACACCGCCGCCCAGGGCGACCAGGGTGGTCTTGCGATCACACTTGTCGGCCAGCAGGCGGTCGAAGATTTTCATCAGGCTGGCCCAGTTCTTTTCTTCCTCGCCGTCGGGCAGCACGATTTCGCTGACCTGTTTGCCGGCAGCGCGCAGGGCGTTGGCGACCTTGTCCAGGTACAGGGGGCCGACCGTATCGTTGGTGACGATGGCCACGCGCTTGCCCTTGACGTATTGCGGCAGCAGGGACGCATCGTCCAGCAGGCCGCGACCGATGTGGATGGGGTAGCTGCGCTCGCCCAGGTCTACGTTGAGGGTGATCGGGTGGATGGCGGTGGAGGCGGTGTTCTGGTTCATGCGGTGATGGCTGGGTTCGGCGCCGGCAGCGCCATGGAAGGTGTGGGAGAAATGGCTGGTGGCGACCACCGTAGTACCGTCGGCGGTACGGGTGACCAGCGCGCTGCTGCGTTCGACGACGACGGTTTCATCGGCCTGCGCTCCATCAGCCTCCGCCGAGGGCTGCCAGGCACCCTCCTTGGGTGAGAGTTCCAGATGGCTGATGATGGTCTGTACCAGGAACTGGACATTGGGCCGGTTGGTTTCGATCACGAAGTCGGCCACCTCGCGGTAGAGAGGGTCACGCTGGCGCGAGAGTTCTTCCAGCTTGCGACGCGGATCGGCGGTCTGCAGCAGCGGGCGGTTCTTGTCGCGCCCGGTGCGCTGGAGAATCTGGTTGATGCTGGCCCGCAGGTAGACGACGGTGCCGCCCTTCTTGAGGTTTTCACGATTCTCGGCACGCAGGACGGCGCCGCCACCGGTGGCCAGCACGATGTCGGGTTGGGCCGAGAGTTCGCGGATCACCTCCGCTTCGCGGCGGCGGAAGCTTTCCTCGCCCTCGATCTCGAAGATCACCGGGATGGTGGCGCCGGTGCGCGCCTCGATCTCGTGGTCCGAATCGACGAAGCGCTTGTTCAGCTTCTTGGCCAGGGCCCGGCCT
Organism: Herbaspirillum sp. BH-1; assembly: GCF_002870055.1. Taxonomy (NCBI): domain Bacteria; kingdom Pseudomonadati; phylum Pseudomonadota; class Betaproteobacteria; order Burkholderiales; family Oxalobacteraceae; genus Herbaspirillum; species Herbaspirillum sp. BH-1. The sequence goes on from NZ_PKOI01000013.1 coordinate 79,766, forward strand.
ATGGTGGTCTTGCCGGCTCCCATCAGGCCGACAAGGAAGATGCTTCCAGTCATATCTAAGAATTCTGCGCTCTGCGCTACTGGCCAATGTCGATGGCGCCGCGCATCTGACGGCACGGTCACCCGCCGCCCGGTGGGCGGTGTCCGGGCCGGCCGCCGGCCGGCTTGCGCCCGGCGGTACGGGCCTGGAACAGCGATTTTACCGTTCTTTGTGCCGCCGCCGGGAAAAATCGGGCTGGACAGCCCGCCGGGGGGCAACGGGCGTCAATACGGGCGCGGTGGTGCGACGATGCGGGGTGTGAGGAAGATCAGCAGTTCGGTCTTGTCGCGCACCCGGCTGTTGCTGCGGAAGAGGGTGCCCAGGATGGGGATGTCGCCCAGCAACGGTACCCGGGTTTCATGGTCGTTGTCGGTCTGGGTATAGATGCCGCCGATGACCACCGTGCCGCCATCTTCGACCTGGACCTTGGTCTTGACGTGCTTGGTGTTGATCGCCAGGCCGCCCGGGGTGACGTTGCCCCGGCTGTCCTTGTTGAGGTCGACGTCGAGGATCACATTGCCGTCGGGGGTGATCTGGGGCGTCACCTCCAGCTTCAGGTTGGCTTTCTTGAAGGCAGTGGCGGTGGTGCCATTGCCGGCGGCCTGCTGGTAGGGGATTTCCTCGCCTTGTTCGATCAGGGCCGCCTGCTGGTCGGCGGTGATCAGGCGCGGACTGGAGACGATCTTGCCGCGCCCGTCGGCTTCCAGGGCCGAGAGTTCGACGTTGAGGAAGCGCTGGGCGGCGGCGTTGAGGAGGGTAGCTGAACCTGTTGCGCGACCAGTTGCATCTCCAGCGCGGTCTGGCGCGACTGCAGGCCATCCCGCAGCGCGACCTGGCTCAGGGCGGATTGATACTGCACGCGCAGGTCCTGCTGTTGCCGTTGGGCAGACTGGCGCGATTCGTCCAGTTCTTCGACCGCCAGCAACAGCCCGCTGGCCGCACACGCCAGCGTTGTCAGCAGGTACAGCGCCAGCCGTGCCGGCCGGGGCCAGTGGGCCGGATGGGTACGCAGGCTTGCACGTTTCATTTTGGCTCCTGGGTGGCGTTCGCGGCGGGCGGCGCCAAGGGGATGACGATGCTGAAGGCGTAACCACGATCTTCGGCGTGCAGATCATTGAGGGTGGCACCGTCCAGGCCGGCACCGGTGAGCGCTGCGGCGTATTCCTGCACCGCTTGCGCGGTTGTCGCATGGCCGCGCAGCTCGGCCCGCCCGGCTTGCAGCATGACTCGCTGCAGACGGGTCTGCGGGTTGCCGGCCTGGGCCGCGCCGCGCAGCAGCTGGATGGCCTGCTGGCGCCGTCGGGCCAGTTGTTCTTGCGCACTCAGCTGTGTGTTGAGCGCTTCGATGCGGGCGCGCAGTGCGCTGGTCTGTTGCACCTGGGGCGCCATCTTTTGCAGCGCCTGGGTCAGCATGGCATTGGCCTGCTGCAGCGAGGCCGTGTGCCACCACACCCGCAGGCCGGGTACTGCGGCGATCAGGCAGCCCAGCAGCGCAGCCACTGCCAGCCAGCGATAGAAGCCCAGTTCGCGCTGGCGGCGACGCTGCTGCGGTGTGCGCGAGAAATCGAAACTTGCGAAACTTGCGAAGCTTGGCTTCATGCCATGCCCTCCCACGCCAGGGCCAGGGCCAACTGATAGTCGGCCGGGATTTGCGCGGCGATCGCGGAGGACAGCATCAGCGGTGAGGGGATGGGGGCGAGCTGCGCATCGATGCCGGCATATTTGACGAAGGCGCGCCCGATGGCGCCCAGCTGAGGGTGGTCGCCGCTGAGCAGCAATCTGCGCGGCAGGGGTTTGAGCAGTGGCGCCACGCTGGCCAGCAGGGGCAGCGCTCCGCCTGCGGCGGCCTGTGCCGGCAGGTAGTGGGCCGGGCCCCTGCCGTGCAGCAGCCAGTTGCCGCCGCGGTCCAGTCGCAGGACCGCAGTCTGGTCGGCGCGCCGCTCGTCGCGCAACCAGGCGGCCAGGCACAGGTCCTCCGGTGCCAGCGTCGCCAGGGAGCGGTTCAGTGCCTCGGCCAGTGCCAGCCGGTCTTCGATGGCCAGCGTCGAGGCGGCCAGCGCCAGCACCTGCACGTCTGAGGGGGATGCCGGTTGCGGACCGAGTATTCGGTAATCCAGTACCTGCTCTTCGGCCGACGCGCCATGGGCGGCCATTTCGGCGCGCACCTGTGCCAGGCGCTGGACCTCGCTGGAGCCGGCCGGCAGGACCAGGCGACGGCCGGTCAGGGTCGCCGCCGGCAGGGCCAGCGCCAGGGTGGCGCCCTGGCACACCGGGTTGTCCAGCAGCGAGCGGCAGATCAGCACCAGTGCATCGAAGTCGATCACCTGGCTATCGCGGCACAGGGGCCTGGCCGACAGGCGCTGATCCAGGCGCAGCACTTGGGCGCGCTGGCCGCAGCGGCGCAGCAGGGCGAGTTGGACCCGGTCAGGACCGATGTCGACTCCGGCGCACAGGCGCGCCGACATCCGGCGGGAAGGAAAGAGGGAACTGGCCATGCCGCGGTTCTTTCGCAAGGGAAAAGGGGGAATTGTCTGGCCGGCGGGAAGGCGGGGGAATAGCGGAAACTTGAGGAATGCCTGTCAATTTGCAGTAAATGATGTCAATTGCTTCACTTCCAGCCATCCTGGTCGGAACCGCGCTCCTGTGCTTTGGTCTATTTGCAACACCTGGCCGCGCGGCCCGTCAGGGCGAGCCGCTATAATGCGGGCTTGTTTCTTCCAACCCGGCTCCGGCCTGCTTTAACGCTTATCTCGAATGTCTTCATCTTCCAACGGCGGCGATCAACACCAACCGGCATCGGCGGCGGATAAACCCGCAGGAAAGGCCCCGCGCAAGCGCATGCACTGGTCGCTGCGCATCCTCCTGGGCCTGTTCGGCACGGTGCTGGGCCTGGTCGTGATGGTGGCGCTGGGCGTGACCTTCATTGTCGCGCTGACCTATCCCAAGCTGCCCGACCTCGATACGCTGACCGATTACCGTCCCAAGATCCCGCTGCGCATCTTCTCGGCCGATGGCGTGCTGATCGGCGAATTCGGCGAGGAACGCCGCAACCTGGTGCACTTCAAGGACATCCCGGAGATCATGAAGAAGGCCGTGCTGGCCATCGAGGATGACCGCTTCTACGAGCACGGCGGCGTCGATTACCAGGGCATTGCCCGGGCTACCTTCTCCAATCTCTCCGGCGGTGGCGGTGGTGCTTCCACCATCACCCAGCAGGTGGCGCGCAATTTCTTCCTGACCAGCAACGAGCCGACCTTCCTGCAGAAGGCCACGCGCAAGTTCTTCTATGAAATCCCGCTGGCCTGGAAGATCGAGAACAACCTCACCAAGGACCAGATCCTTGAGGTCTACATGAACCAGATCTATCTGGGCCAGCGCGCCTATGGCTTCGCCTCGGCCGCCCAGATCTATTTCGGCAAGCAACTGAAGGACATCAGCATCGCCGAAGCCGCGATGCTGGCCGGCCTGCCCAAGGCGCCGTCGGCCTACAACCCGGTGGTCAATCCCAAGCGCGCCCATGCGCGCCAGCAGTACATCCTGCTGCGCATGCGCCAGCTGGGTTACATCACCGATGCGCAATACCAGGAAGCCAAGGACGAGGAACTGCGGGTCAAGGGCGACAGTTCCGCCTTCGGCATGCATGCCGAATACGTGGCCGAAATGGCGCGCCAGCTGGTCTACGCGCAATACAAGGACGAGACCTACACCCGCGGCCTGAACGTCTTCACCACCATCACCAAGACCGACCAGGATGCGGCCTACATCGCCCTGCGTCGCGGCATCATCGACTATGAGCGCCGGCATGGCTATCGCGGTCCGGAAGGCTACATGGACCTGCCGGACAACGCCACCAAGGAAGCCGTGGAAGACGCCGTGGAAGTGGAGCTGGCCGATCATCCCGACAGCGACGACATGGTCGCGGCCGTGGTGCTGGATGCCAAGCCCAAGGAAATCACGGCCATGCTCTCCACCGGCGAGGAGATCAGCATTTCCGGCGCCGGCCTGGGCTTCGGCGCCAATCTGTTGTCGGACAAGGCCCCTCCGCAGAAGAAGATCCGTCGCGGCGCCATCATCCGCGTCTTCCAGGACGGCAAGGCCTGGATCATCACCCAGATGCCGGAAGTGGAATCGGCCTTCGTCTCTGTGAACTCGCAGGATGGCGCGATCCGCTCGCTGGTGGGCGGCTTCGACTTCAACCGCAACAAGTTCAACCACGTCACCCAGGCCTGGCGTCAGCCGGGTTCGTCGTTCAAGCCCTTCATCTATTCTTCTTCGCTGGAGAAGGGCCTGTCGCCGGCCACCATCATCAATGATGCGCCGCTGACCTTCACCCAGACCGGTGGCCAGGTGTGGCAGCCGAAGAACTACGGCGGCAAGTTCGAGGGCCCGATCTCGATGCGCCGCGCGCTGCAGAAGTCGATCAACCTCGTGTCCATCCGCATCCTGGAGCGCGTGGGTGTGAAGTATGCGCAGGAATACATCACCCGCTTCGGCTTCGACGCCGACAAGAACCCGCCCTACCTGACCCTGGCGCTGGGCGCGGGCAACGTCACCCCGCTGCAGATGGTGGGTGCGTATTCGGTGTTCGCTAACGGCGGCTACAAGATCAATCCCTATCTGATCACCAAGGTCACCGACAGCAATGGCGAAGTGCTCTCGCAGGCCAAGCCGGCTACCGCCGAGGATGAATCAAACCGTGTCATCGATGCCCGCAACGCCTTCATCATGGATAGCATGCTGCGCGATGTGGTGCGTCATGGCACGGCGGTCAAGGCGCTGTCGCTGAAGCGGACCGACCTGGCCGGCAAGACCGGTACCACCAACGACTCCATGGATGCCTGGTTCGCCGGCTACCAGCCCGGCCTGACCGCGATTGCCTGGATCGGCTACGACCAGCCCAAGAGCCTGGGCGACCGCGAAACCGGCGGCGGCCTGGCCCTGCCGGTGTGGATCAGCTATATGTCCAAGGCGCTCAAGGATGTGCCCAACGTGGATCGCAAGGTCCCGGACGGCGTGATCGAATCCGGCGGCGAGTATTACTACGCCGAGTTCCCGCCCAGCGCCATGGTGCGTGACCTGGGCATGGGTGATCGCAGTGGTCTCACGCCTGAAGAAGAAAAGGCCAAGACCCAGATGAAGAACGAGTTGTTCTGAGTCTGCCTGGAAGGGGCGATCAGATAATGATCTATATCGTTTAGATTTTTTGCTGATCCCATGCAAAACCGTCGGTCGCGAGAGCGTGACCGGCGGTTTTTTTATGGCTGCCTGCAGTGAGGAGCTCAGTCGCGGCCGGCCAGGTAATGACTGATCCTGCGCATGGCCAGCGTGGTCAGGACTTCGTCCTGTTCGGCGCCGTAGTCGCTCAGCTTGACGATGACGGTGCGGGTCGCCGGATTGACGTAGATGTACTGTCCGAATACGCCGATGGCCGAGAAGTCCTGGTCCTGCGCATTGCCGGGTGGAATCCACCAGCCATCGCGGTATTCGAGGATGTCGCTGCGGTTGTCCGGACGGCGCGGTTCGTTGGCCCATGCGGTGCTGACCACCTGGCGCTCGCCGATGCGTCCCTGGTTCAGATAGAGCAGACCCAGGCGGGCGAATTCGCGCGCGGTGGTGTTGAGGCAGCAGAACGCCTTTTCCACGCCGTGCTTGCGGCTGTCCACGCTCCAGCTGGCGTCCTGCTCCATGCCCAGCGGTTCCCACAAGGCCTGCTGCGCGTAGTCGGACAGGGGCATGCCGGTCGCGCGCGCCAGTACCCGCGACAGCACCAGGGTATCGACGCTGCGATATTCGAACCGTTCGCCGGGCGCGAAGCGCAAGCCATGGCGCCGGGCCAGGAAACTGTGCAGGTCGGTGCTGACGAACATGCGCACCACCGGTGAGGTCAGCGACCCCGCATAGCGCTCGTCGACGTCGATGCCGGAACGCATGTCCAGCAGCTGGCCGATGGTAATGCCGGCGTAGGCGGGGGCCAGTTCATCGCTCTTGAGGTAGTGACCGATGGGCTCGTCCAGCGACTTGATCTTGCCTTGCATCAAGGCCACGCCGGTCAGCGCCGAGACAAAGGATTTGGCCACCGAGAAGGACGTAAAGCGGGAATTGGCATCGAAGCCGTCGATGTAGCGCTCGTAGACGACACTGCCATCCTGCACCACCACGAAGGCGTGGGTGGCAGTGGTCTTGAGGAAATCGGCCATGCCGAGCTGGCCATTCTTCTTCCATGGCACGTTGATTTCCAGCGGCCGCAACGCCACCGGCAGCGCTTGCGGATGACTGGAACGGGCGATGGGATTGGCGTCGAAGACCTTGTAGCTCTGGCTGCGCGGCGTCAGGTCGAACTGCAGGTCGACCAGCGCCGGCAGGCTGGGCAGATCGGCGACACGACGCCCGATCTCGGCGCCGGCCAGCAGGATCAGCAGGGCAGCAGCGCCGCGGGCGAGGCGCTGGGAGGTACGTGGGCTGGGCATGGGGCTCGTTCTTTTTGGAGTGAGCCTATTGTGCCTGATCAGCCGATCTTTTTGCTTGCCGTGTTCTGTACGTCTTGCACGTATTGCTCATAGCCGCGTGCGCGCAACTGGCAGGCCGGGCAGGTGCCGCAGCCATGGCCCCAGTCATGCAACTGGCCGCGCTCGCCCAGGTAACAGGTGTGGGTGTCGGCGCGGATCAGGTCCACCAGCGCCTGGCCGCCCAGCGATTCGGCCAGCGCCCAGGTCTGGGCCTTGTCGATCCACATCAGCGGAGTCTCGACCTTGAGTTGCGTGGCCATGCCCAGGTTGAGCGCCACCTGCAGCGCCTTCATGGTGTCGTCACGGCAATCGGGATAGCCGGAGAAATCGGTTTCGCACATGCCGCCCACCAGTACGTTCAGGCCGCGTCGATAGGCCAGGGTGGCGGCCACCGTCATGAACAGCAGGTTGCGGCCGGGGACGAAGGTATTGGGCAGGCCATTGTCCTGCATGGTGATTTCGACATCGCGGGTGAGCGCGGTATCGGAAATCTTGCCGATCAGCGACAGGTCGATCATGTGATCCTCGCCCAGACGCGCCTGCCAGTCGGCGGAAAAGCCCTTCATCTTCTCCAGCAGGGCCGGACGCACTTCCAGTTCGATGGCGTGGCGCTGGCCATAGTCGAAGCCGATGGTTTCCACGCGCTGGTAGCGCGACAGCGCCCAGGCCAGGCAGGTGGTGGAATCCTGACCACCGGAAAAGAGCACCAGGGCGCTCTGGGTGTTCAGGGTCGGGGCGATGGCGGAGGTGTCGGACATGGCTTTCTGGCTCAGTGCGGGATGGCAGGATGGGCGTGTGGGGCGATGGACGCGGGGCCTGGCGGCATCCCTGCCGGCCAGGCCCCGCACCTTGTGTGAACAGGCCCCAGCTTAGTTGGTTTTGCTGACCGAATCCAGCACCTGCTCGATATAGTCGCCATTGGGATCGGTGAATTTCAGGCGTACCGGATACCACTCCATCTTGGGGGCCAGCCAGATATCGAGTTTCTGGGCCTGGTCGTCCGGCGGCGGGTTGCGGAACAGGTGCAGCGCCTCGGTTTCGCCCTGGGCGGTCTTGATCTTTTCGCGACCGATCACCTTGAAGGTCCACTGTTCGGCATCACGCGGGCCGGCCACGAAGAACTTCCACTCCGAACCCGGCTTCATCTTCGCGGCATTGGCGCGCGCGATGGCCACGAACTGCCAGGTGATGCCGGTGCGATCCTGTTCGCCACCCTGCAGCGGGAAACTCTCGCCGGATTCGGTGAAGGTGATCTTGTTCTGCTCGCGGTTGAAGGTGGTGGTGGTGGGTTCGCGACGCAGGCGCTTTTCCACAAAACGGGACGGCGCCAGGCCGTAGGCATCGATGGTGCCTTCGCTGCTGGTTTCCAAGATCTTGCCCAGGAGCATCGCCCGGGTCTCGGTGGTGACACTGTAGGCGGTCTTGCTCTGGGTCCACTTCACCAGGCCCTCACCCTTGAGGTCGAGTCCGCTCTGCTTGGCCTGGATGGCATAGTGCAGCTCGGCCGACGGCGGCAGATTGAAGGGACGCTTTTCGACCGGGTGCGGGCCGTCGGCGGCCAGCAGCGGGCCACTGGCCAGCAGGCCGGCCAGGGTCAGGGCGGAAAATCGTGTCAGGAGGCGGTGGGGGAAACGGTTCATGGCGAGCTCTTCGTAGGGGTCTCTGTGGATGGGTTCGGGCCATCGGGATGGCAGACAGCGGATGGCTTTCGGAGCGGTCGGAAATCCTATGACTAGGGATACGACTGCGATCATCGCTGCCGGTTCGGCTATCCCGGGAACGCAATTGTGCGCAATTGTTTCGGATTTTGACAGGACTTCGCGAATGCGGCAGGACTCATGGCGGCAAGGCTTCCATGCCGGAGAGCGACAGGTCGATGAAATCTCCTCCCCGGGAAGGTGGCTCGGTATAGCGCACCCGGACCGGATACCACTCGTGCTGGGGCGCCAGCCAGATGTCGACGCGATCCTCATAAGAGCCGGGTTTGGGCATACGGACCACATGCCAGGTATGCAACTGCCCGATGGGTAGCGTCACGTCTTCCTCGCCCTGCACCTGCATGCGCCAGACCTCGCCATCGCGCACGCCCGCCACGAACATGTCGATCACCGCACCGGCCCGGAATTGCGCGGGGTCGCCGCGACCGATCGCAGCCAGCTGCCAGATCACGCTGCCGCGATCCTGTTCGCCGCCGCGTCGCGGATAGGTGGTGGTCGAGGCAGAAAAGCTGACCACGTTGCGCTCGCGGTTGAAGTGGGTGTTGGTGGCCGACTTGAAGCCGGTCTGTTCGGTGTACAGCTCGGGTGACAGGCCATTTCCATCCAGGTCGCCCTGGCTGGTGAAGTTGAGTACGGTGAACACCAGGACCTTGGCCTTGCCCTCGACGCTGTAGTGAGGGCCGTCATTGCGCCAGGCGATGCTGCCTCGGCCGTAGCTGGCCCGTCCATCCTTGGTGCCGGTGGCGTCGTAGCGCAGCAGTACGCTGGGTGGTGCGCTGGTCTGGTAGGACTTGCCGGGCGCATCGCCTTGGGCTTGGCCGCCCTCGGCGGCGGCGCCCGCCGTGCCCTGGCCCTTGCCATCCGAGGTCTTGCCAGTGCCATCGTCCGATGCCGTGGCCGTCGCGGTGGCGGGCGTGGAATGCGGCGCTTCGGGGGCGGGCGTATAGATGGGCTCGACGGTCTCCCGTATCGGTTCATCAGGCGGTTCGATGGAGGGCTCGCTGCGACGCGCCGGCGCGGCTGGACGACTGGCCGGCTTGGCTGCACGCGGTTGCGTCGGTCTGGGAACCGGCAGCGCCACCGGTTGCTCGGGGGGCGGCAGGGGGCGCAGTTCCACGGTCATGGCCTGTTCCTGCGTGGCACCCGGCAGGATGATCTGGCGCCGGCCCCAGTCCACCAGCAGGGCGTGCAGCGCCAGGCTCAGTGCGATCAGCAGCAGCAGGCGCGGCCAGCGCCGGGGTGGGTGGGAAACTTCGCTCATGTGCGCCAGTTTATCGGATCACGCCGGCAGCGTCGTGGGGGCGGAGATCAAAAGAGCGGCCATTCAAACAACGTACAATGCGCGTTTGCGCCTTTGTTCTGTTGACGCTGTCTCTTTCGAATGATGAACCTGTCCTTGTCCTTCCGTCTGCTCTCCCTCGCGGCGCTGCTCGCGTCCTCGCTTTCACTGTCATCGCCGGCACATGCAGTGCAGGGCGTACAGGGCACGCCTGCCTTGCCACCGGTACGCATCGGCATGATCGATGGTCTTTCCGGCCCCTTTGCCAATGCCGGCGAGGCCGTGGTGCGCAATATCAGCTATGCCATCGAACGGATCAACGCGCGCGGTGGCGTCAGCCTGCCCGATGGCAAGCACCTGCTGCAGCTTTCCACCTTCGACAACAAGCTCGGCGTGGAAGACTCGCTGGTGCAATTGCGCCAGTTGACCGACGAGCGCATCCCCTTCCTGATCGAGGGCAACAGCTCGGCGGTGGCGGCGGCCCTGATCGACGCGATCAACAAGCACAACCAGCGTGAACCGGATCGCCGCGTGCTGTTCCTGAACTATTCGGCGGTGGACCCGACGCTGACCAATGAGAAGTGCAGCTTCTGGCACTTCCGCTTCGATGCCAGCGCCGACATGCGCATGCAGGCCCTGACCGAGGCCATCAAGGCCGATCCCGCGGCCCGCAAGGTCTACCTGATCGGCCAGGACTACAGCTTCGGGCGCCAGGTCGCCAAGGCCGCCCGTGAGCAACTGGCGGCCAAGCGGCCCGACATCGCCATCGTCGGCGATGAGCTGCACCCCATTGGCAAGATCAAGGATTTTGCCCCCTACATCGCCAAGATGCGCAGCGCCGGGGCGGACGCCGTCATCACCGGCAACTGGGGCAATGACCTCACCCTGCTGGTGAAGGCCGCGCGCGATGCCGGCTTCAAGGCCAAGTTCTATACCTTCTATGCCAACAGCCTGGGCGCGCCGGCGGCCATTGGCGAGGCCGGCGTGGGCGTGGTGCGGGCGGTGGCGGAGTGGCATCCCAATGCGGGCGGGAACCCCGGCTCGCCCAGCGATGCCTACTATCAGGAATTCCGCAAACGCTATCCCCAGCCCAAGGATGACTACCTCTACCTGCGCATGCAGGTCATGATCGAGATGCTGGTCAAGGCCATCGAAAAGGCCAGGAGCACCGATCCCAAGGCGGTTGCATATGCCCTGGAAGGCGCGCATTATCAGAACGCTTTCCACCAGGCCACGATGCGGGCCGAGGATCACCAGCTGATCCAGCCGCTGTACCTGATGCAGATGCAGCGTGCCGATAGCGGCGGCATCCGCTTCGACAATGAGGGCAGCGGCTATGGATTCCGTACCGAGCGCTTCATCCCGGCCGAGCAGACCGCACTGCCGAGCTCATGCCGGATGCAGCGCCCGCCGCGCTGACGACCAGAACACGACAACAGGAGCGACCAATGCTGAACCACGACAAGATGCCGGGCGCCGGCTCGGTAGGCGATACCATCGAATTCATGAAGAAGATGTGGAGCAGCATGGGCGCCCCGGCCATGGCCACGCCCTCGCTTTCGGTGGAGGATATCAACAAGAAGATCTCCGACCTCAAGACCGTCGCCTCCTGGCTGGAGCTGAACCTGAACATGCTCAAGGCCACCATCCAGACCCTGGAAGTGCAGAGCGCCACCTTGTCCACCCTGCAGGCCATGAGCGCCATCATGGCCTCGCGCGGAACCCCGGAAGCCGCCGCCGGCAACGATGCCGATGAGGAGGCGGCCACGCCGCCGCCGTTCCCCTTTGGCTTCCCCCTGTGGCCCGGTGCCGCTGCTGCTGCTGATGCTGCTGACGCCGAGCCTGAGCCCGCAGCCGACGAGCCCGAGGAAGCCCCGGCAGAGGCGGAGCCCGAGCTTGCAGCAGGACCAGACCGCCAGCCCGAAACGGCCACGCCAGGGGAAGAGGGCGGTTTCACTATCCCGCCCGCGCCCGATTTCCAGTCCGCCATCGCCAATCCCAACGCCTGGTGGAATGTGTTGCAGGAGCAATTCACGCATGCCGTCGGCAATGTGATGGCCGGCGCCCAGGCCGACCAGGAGCCCTTGTTGAAGCCCGCCAAGGCGCCCAAGCCGGCCAAGCGTAGCGAAAATAAGACAGTGTCACCAAAGTCCAAGGCCAGCCCCAAAGCCAAGCCGGCTGGCGCTCCCAAGGCTGGCAAAGCGGTCAAGGCGGCGCCGAAGAAGCCACCGGTCAAGAAAGCCCCGAAGAGCGCGGTAAATACGAGCGCCCCGGCCCGGACGGCTGTTGTACAATCCCGGCAAAACAAGAAGCCAGCCTCCCGCAAGCCAATCTCCCCCTGATCCTCGCCATGGCACTGCCTGGCCCTGGGCGCAGACGCGTCCGGCCGGCTGTCATATTGCTGAAACCTGAGCGTTTTAGTATGGTTCAGGAAAATCTTGTTAAAATCAAACACTTAACGCATATAGGTCCCTACTGAGATGCTGTACCCAGAATTGTTCAAATCGCTAGAGCAGGTCCGTTGGAATATGGATAAGGATATTCCCTGGGACAAGTTCGACGCTTCCTTGCTCACCGACGAACAGGCGCAGACCATCCGCATGAATGCCATCACGGAATGGTCGGCACTGCCGGCGACCGAGATGTTCCTGCGCGACAATCGCGGGGACAGCGATTTTTCGGCATTCATGTCGGTATGGTTCTTCGAGGAACAGAAGCACTCGCTGGTGCTGATGGAATACCTGCGCCGTTTCCGTCCGGACATGTGCCCGACCGAAGAAGAACTGCACAACGTGCGTTTCGAGTTCGATCCCGCCCCGCCGCTGGAAACCCTGATGCTGCACTTCTGTGGCGAGATCCGCCTGAACCACTGGTACCGCTGCGCCGCCGACTGGCACACCGAACCGGTCATCAAGCAGATCTACAAGATCATCAGCCAGGATGAAGCCCGCCACGGTGGCGCCTATCTGCGCTACATGAAGAAGGCCCTGAACGAAGTGGGCGACAAGGCCCGTGCGGCCTTCGCCAAGATCGGTGTCTTGATGGCATCGGCCCGCCGCACCGAGAAGCCGCTGCACCCGACCAACCTGCACGTGAACCAGGCGCTGTTCCCCAACGACACCGTGCAAAGCCGCCTGCCCGATCCGGAATGGCTGGAACGCTGGCTGGACAACCAGATCAAGTTCGACGGCGAATGGGAAAAGAAGGTCGTGGACCGCATCCTGCACAACATGTCGCTGCTGTTCGAACGTACCTTCAGCAACGTCCAGGAGCTGAACCGCTACCGCAAGGAAGTGACCCAGCGCATCCTGCCGGCGGGCGCTGCCGCAGCCTGAGTGCGGATGCAGCACACCGGGTAGCACAGGCAGTACAATCGCAAGCCGCAACCCAGGTTGCGGCTTTTTTCATGGGATGCGCCGCCTTCCGCTCCACGGCGCGCCCATCTGATCCACCCCACAGCCAACCCAGCTCACCACGATGGCCGATTTCGAATCCAAACTCTGCACCCGCGAAGAACTCAAGGCCCGCGTGGCCCAACTGCCCAAGCCGGTGGTGATGACCAATGGCGTGTTCGACATCCTGCATCGCGGCCATGTGACCTATCTGGCCCAGGCCCGCGCCCAGGGTGCTTCGCTGGTCGTGGCGGCCAATACCGATGCCTCGGTCAAGCGGCTGGGCAAGGGGGATGACCGTCCCATCAATAGCTGCGAAGACCGCATGGCGGTGCTGGCGGCGCTGGAATCGGTGGCGCTGGTGGTGCCCTTCGACGAAGACACGGCGCTGGAAGCCGTGCAGGAAGCGCATCCGGATATCTATGTCAAAGGCGGCGACTACGACATGCACGCCATCCCCGAAGGCCAGGCGGTGGCGGCCTATGGCGGCCAGGTACTGGCGATCGCTTTCGAACATGACCGCTCCACCAGCAAGCTGCTGGCCAAGGTGCGCAAGCTGGCCGGCTGAATCCGCCACTGAAGAACGTAAACGACAAGGCCGGCAGGAGCATCGCTCGCTGCCGGCCTTGTCGTTTCAGGCGATGGCCCGCCGGGCCGGGGTGGCTCAGTGGTGCATGTGTCCCTTCATGTCATCCTTGGCGCCAGCCGCCGCAGGGTCCTCGACATTGACGACGACCTCGATCTTGCCGGCCTTCTCGAAGCTCAGGGTGAGCGGGATCTTTTCGCCCGCCTGGAGCGGCTTGGACAGGCCCATCAGCATGATGTGGTAGCCATTGCCGGGTTGCATGGCGATCTTCTGGCCGGGTTTGATTTCCAGTCCGCCATCGACTTCGCGCATCTTCATCAGATTGCCTTCCATGGCCATGGTGTGGATTTCACCACTCTTGGCGACCGGCGAGGAAACGCCCACCAGGCGGTCCGCAGCACTGCCCTTGTTCTCGATGCTGATGTAGGCGCCGGCGGCCGGCTGGCCGGGTACCGTGGCCCGCGCGTAGGGATGGCCGATTTCCAGTTGGCCCAGCTTGAAGCTGTGGGCCTGCGACAGGGGCGCAGCGGCCAGCAGGGCAGCGGTGAGGGCCAGGCCGGCGCAGCGTTGGAAGAAATGTTTCATATTGTTTAGTCCTTTTTTCCTATTTGAATCCTGATCGGGCGGGCTAGCCGTGTCGTGATGGCATGGCCCGCGTAAGAAAGCCTGGTACGGGGAAATCCGATCAGGCCGGAGGCGCGCGCGCCTGCGGAGTCAGTGACGTCGGACTGGCCGAGCGCCCGGTGGAGGCCAATAGTGCCAGCGGGTAACTGATGCCCGGCACGGCATCGGCGTGGAAGGCGGCGGTCGGTGCGGTCGCCGCATGCTGGCTGCCGCAGCACAGCGGGCAATGGCTGGCGGCCAGGTGGGCGGGGCCGTTGCCGGTGTTGCCGCCCACGCTGCAGATGGCCATGGCCGGCGCTTCACGGGCGGTGCGCGCCATCGCCTGCTGCCACCAGGGCGCCGCGACCATGGTTAACACCAATGACAGGCAGGCCCATGCCGCGAGCCAGGGGCGGCGCGATGCAGCCGATGCAGTCAATGGAGAAGGGCGCGAAGACATGGGCTGCGATTATAACAACGGTTGATGCACTGTCTGTGCGTCGCCAGGATTGCTCAGGGTGTCTGCATAACGAATGCGAGTGTGTCACTCGCGGGCGCGGATCCTGCCAACAGGCAGGGCCGACGGCCGCCTCTGGAGCGGGCCAAACATGCGTCTTTTATGCGCCGTTCCAAATTGATTGTTCACATCCGCTAGGCTAGACTTACCGTCTTTCGGGTTTTTGGGTAATCCATCCACATTTTTCTAGGGAGACTGCATGTCCTACAACAACAAGCTGACACTGCGCGCAATGGTCGCCGCCCTGTCCCTGGCTGCCGTCTGCGCAGCCCCGGCCATGGCTGCCGACAAGTCGGTCGCGGTGACCGCCATCGTCGAACACCCGGCCCTGGATGCCGTGCGTGACGGCGTGAAGGACGAGTTGAAGGAAGAAGGCTTCGAAGCCGGCAAGAACCTGAAGTGGGAATACCAGAGCGCCCAGGGCAACACCGGCACCGCCGCCCAGATCGCCCGCAAGTTCGTCGGTGACAAGCCCGATGTCATCGTCGCCATCGCCACCCCGTCGGCCCAGGCCCTGGTGGCCGCCACCAAGAGCATCCCGGTGGTCTATTCCGGCGTGACCGATCCGGTCGCGGCCCAGCTGGTGAAGGACTGGAAGGCCTCCGGCACCAACGTCACGGGCGTGTCCGACCTGCTGGAACTGGACAAGCAGATCGACCTGATCAAGCGCGTAGTGCCCAATGCCAAGCGCGTGGGCATGGTCTACAACCCGGGCGAAGCCAACTCCGCCGTGGTGGTCAAGGCCCTCAAGGAGCTGCTGGCCAAGTCCAACATGACCCTGGTGGAAGCCGCTGCACCGCGTTCGGTGGACGTCGGTTCGGCCGCCAAGAGCCTGATCGGCAAGGTCGACGTGATCTATACCAACACCGACAACAACGTGGTCTCGGCCTATGAAGCACTGGTCAAGGTCGGCAACGATGCCAAGATCCCGCTGGTGGCCTCCGACACCGACAGCGTCAAGCGTGGCGCCATCGCCGCCCTGGGCGTGAATTACTACGACCTGGGTCGCCAGACCGGCAAGGTGGTCGGCCGCATCCTCAAGGGTGAAAAGCCGGGCGACATCGCCTCGGCCACCAGCAGCAAGCTGGAGCTGTTCGTCAATACCGCCGCCGCGCAGAAGCAGGGTGTGACCCTCTCGCCGGAACTGGTGAATTCGGCCAAGACCGTCATCAAGCAATAAAGTGAACCTGTCGATCCCGCTGCAAGGCGGGATCGGCACATCAGGCGCCCTGCTGCCTGCGACCAGAACGAACAGGATGCCCGGCCACGATCATGCCGAGGCACCGACTACCATCATGAGGAGATGAACATGTTTGCCCTGTCCCAATCCCTGCGCGCCATCGCCGGTGCGCTGGCGCTGAGCGCCGTATGTGCCTCGGCCCTGGCTGCCGAGAAGGTGGTGGCCATCACTTCCTTCGTCGAACACCCGGCGCTGGACGCCGTGCGCGACGGCACCAAGGACGAACTGATCGCCGAAGGCTTCGAGCCCGGCAAGAACCTGAAGTGGGATTTCCAGAGTGCCCAGGCCAATGCCGGTACCGCCGGCCAGATCGCCAAGAAGTTCGTCGGTGACAACCCCGACGTGATCGTCGCCATCGGCACCCCGTCGGCACAACCGATGGTGGCCGCCACCAGGAGCATCCCCATCGTCTATTCGGCCATCGCCGACCCCATGGCCGCCCAGCTGGTCAAGGACTGGAAGCCCTCCGGTACCAACGTGACCGGCCTGTCGCACATGCTGAACCCGGTCAAGCAGGTCGAGGTGATCACGCGCGTGGTGCCCGAGGCCAAGCGCGTCGGAGTGGTTTACAATCCGGGCGAAGCCAATTCCGTGTCGGCCCTGAACAACCTCAAGGGCGAGCTGCAGAAAGCCGGCTTCACCCTGGTGGAAGCCGCTGCACCGCGCTCGGTGGACGTGGCCCCGGCCGCCAAGAGCCTGATCGGCAAGATCGACGTGATGTACACCACCACCGACAACAACGTGGTCTCGGTCTTCGAGTCGCTGGCCAAGGTCTGCAACGATGCCAAGATCCCGCTGATCGCCTCCGATACCGGCAGTGTCAAGCGCGGCGCCGTGGCGGCGCTGGGCGTGAATTTCTACGATATGGGCCGCCAGACCGGCAAGGTGGTGGCACGTATCCTGAAGGGCGAGAAGGCCGGCGATATCGCCTCGTCGCCCGTCAAGAACCTGGAGCTGTACGTCAATACCTCGGCGGCGCAAAAGCAGGGCGTGACCCTGTCGCCGGAGTTCCTGAAGTCGGCCACCAAGGTGCTCAACTAAGCTTGTCCTGACGGTCCGGACATGCACCGCCGGCGGCTGCATCACCCTTGCCGCGGCCGGCGTAACGCAGAAGACATTCGGCATGGCGTATCGCGCCGTGCCGAATGTGTTTTTTAAGAAAGCCTTTTTATGTCGCTGTATACCCTCTTGGGCGCCCTGGAGATCGGCCTGATCTTCAGCCTGGTGGCCCTCGGAGTGCTGATTTCCTTCCGCATTCTGGTTTTTCCTGACCTTACCGTCGATGGCTCCTTCCCGCTGGGCGGCGCCGTGGCGGCCACGATGATCGCGGCCGGCTTCAATCCCTTCCTGGCCACCTTCGTGGCGCTGCTGGCCGGCGCCCTGGCCGGTTTCACCACCGCCTGGCTGAACGTGCGCCTGAAGATCATGGACCTGCTGGCCAGTATCCTGATGATGATCGCGCTGTACTCGATCAACCTGCGCGTGATGGGCAAGCCCAACGTTCCGCTCATTTCCGAGCCGACCATCTTCACCATCCTGCAGCCGGAGGCGATCCCCGACTACGTCGCCCGTCCGCTGATCCTGCTGGTGGTGGTGGCCATCGCCAAACTGATGCTGGACTGGTTCTTCTCCTCCGAGATCGGCCTGGCCATGCGTGCCACCGGCGCCAACGCCCGCATGGCGCGCGCCCAGGGCATCGCCACCGGCCGCGCCACGCTGGCCGGCATGGCGCTGGCCAACGCCCTCGTCGCACTGGCCGGCGCGCTGTTCGCCCAGACCCAGGGCGGCTCCGATATCTCCATGGGCATCGGTACCATCGTCATCGGCCTGGCGGCCGTGATCATCGGCGAGAACATCCTGCCGGCGCGCCGCCTGGTGTGGACCACCCTGGCGGTGATCCTGGGCGCCATCCTGTATCGCTTCTTCATCGCCCTGGCGCTCAACAGCGACTTCATCGGCCTGCAGGCGCAGGACCTGAACCTGGTGACGGCCGTGCTGGTGATGCTGGCGCTGGTGCTGCCCATGGGCAAGCGCAAGCTCAAACTGCTGAGAAAGGGAGCCTGAGATGTTGAAAGCCACCGATCTCAAGATCACCTTCAATCCCGGTACCCCCATCGAGAACCCGGCCCTGCGCGGCCTCTCGCTGGAAATCCCGACCGGCCAGTTCGTGGCCGTGATCGGCTCCAACGGTGCCGGCAAGTCGACCTTCCTCAATGCCATCTCCGGTGACCTGCTGGTCGATACCGGCAAGATCGAGATCGACAGCACCGATGTCACCCGCAAGCAGGCATGGGACCGTGCCGGTCTGGTGGCGCGTGTCTTCCAGGACCCGATGGCCGGCACCTGCGAAGCGCTGACCATCGAGGAAAACATGGCCCTGGCCATGGCGCGTGGTCGCCGTCGCGGTTTCCACTTCGCCATTCGCGGCAAGATGCGCGAGCTGTTCCGCGAGAAGCTCTCCATTCTCAACCTGGGTCTGGAGAATCGCCTGACCGACCGCATCGGCCTGCTCTCCGGCGGCCAGCGCCAGGCGGTGAGCCTGCTGATGGCGTCGCTGCAACCCTCGCGCATCCTGCTGCTGGACGAGCACACTGCCGCGCTGGACCCCAAGACCGCTGCCTTCGTCCTGGAGCTGACCGCCAAGATCGTCGCCGAGAGCAAGCTGACCACCATGATGGTGACCCACAGCATGCGCCAGGCGCTGGACTACGGCGACCGCACCGTGATGCTGCACCAGGGGCGCGTGGTGCTGGACGTCTCCGGTCCGGAACGCGCCGGGCTGGACGTGCCGGACCTGCTGAAGATGTTCGAGCAGACGCGCGGGGAGAAACTTTCCGACGATGCCCTGCTGCTGGGGTGATCCCCGGTAGTTGACGCTGCAAACGAGAACGGCTCCCTCGGGAGCCGTTTTTCATGGGCGCGAGCGGTAATCAGCTACCGCCGTCATAGCCATTCTGTCGCCAGGCCTCATAGACCACCACCGCCACCGTATTGGACAGGTTGATGCTGCGATTGCCCGGGCGCATCGGCAGGCGGATGCGTTGCGTCGTGGGGAAGGATTCGCGCCGCTCCGGCGCCAGTCCCCGCGTTTCGGAGCCGAAGACGAAGGTGTCGCCAGGACGGAAGGCCAGCCCGGCGAAAGGCGTCGAGCCATGGGTGGTCATGGCGAACATGCGGGTTTCATCGAACTGCGGGTCTTCACGCCGGTGCGCCAGGAAGCTGTCCCAGTCGGGGTGCACCTGCATGTTGGCGTATTCGTGATAGTCCAGCCCGGCGCGCCGCATCTTGGCGTCGTCCAGCGGAAAGCCGAGCGGCTCGACCAGATGCAGTTGCGCGCCGGTATTGGCGCACAGGCGGATGATGTTGCCGGTATTGGGAGGGATCTCCGGCTCGACCAGGACGACGTGGAACAAAAGACTCTCCTGCGGGGAAATGGGACAAGCAATAAAGGGAATAAGGGGAACAGCCCGCTCAGGTCGGCAGGGTGCGTGCAAAGACCAGGTTGGTCACCCGGCGCGCGCCGTGCCGCTTGAGCACGATCGCCACTTCATTCAAGGTGGCGCCGGTGGTCATGACATCGTCGACGATGCCCACGTGCAGGCCGCGTACCTGGTCCATCGCTGCGAAGGGCAGGGCGAAGGCCGAGCGTACGTTGCGGGCCCGTGCGCCTACCGGTAGCGCTGATTGCGCCTGGGTTTCCTTCTTGCGCTCCAGCAGGCGGCCATTGAGGGGGATCTCCAGCATCCGTGAAAGGGGCTTGGCAATCTCCAGCGCCTGGTTGAAGCCGCGCTCCTGCAGCCGTGCCAGTCCCAGCGGTACCGGTGCCAGCAGGACCGGCATGGCCAGCTGCACATCACTGCCGGGGACCGGGTTGCGACGCGAGGAGTCAAAGATCAGGCGGGCCAGCAAGGGCGCCAGGCGCAGGTCTGCGCCGAATTTCAGGGCCAGCGCCAGCTGGTCGGACGGCGCGAAGTAATCGGTGGCGACAATGGTGGCGTCGAAGGCCGGGCGATCCTTGAGACAGGCGCCGCAGCGCAGTTCCTTGCCGGTCACCGGCATCGGCAGGGCGCACTGGATGCAGCGCCGGTGCTGGCGGGTATAGAAGCGCTTGTGACAGGGCGCGCACAGCGTCTCGCGCCCGGCCGCGCCGCACAGCGCGCAGGACGAGGGCAGCAACTGCGGCATCTGCGCCAGCAGCCGCTGCAGCCAGCCGGGACCGGCCGGCTTGCCCGAATTCGACGGTTTCGACTGTTTCGACGACATGGACGGCTTCGACGACGTCAGCGGCTTACCAGTGACGGCGCGATAAGCGCCGGCAGGCTTGGCCTGGGCCGGTTTGGCAGGGGAAGTTGGCGGTTTGGGGTCCATGCGTGCGGCGCCCGGGAAAAATGGATTTCGACTAAACTACGCGCATTATCGCATCAGCCCTCCCGGATCTGCTGCCCCTCTGTTTCCCTACACCCGATCCCGATGTCCCTGCCGCCGCCTACAGCCAGCGCCAAGCTGAGCGCTCCCATCGATCTGCCCCTGGTGCGTCGCCGTTTCGGCCAGCCGCAACGGGTGGCCGAGTCCGATTTCCTGCGTCGCGAAGTGTCGGCGCGCATGCAGGAGCGCCTGGCCCTGGTGAAGATAGAACCGCGCGAGGTACTCGACGCCGGTTGCGGCGAAGGTGCCGACCTGCCGGTGCTTCAGAAGCGTTACCCCGAGGCCAGCGTGATCGGCCTGGATGGTGCCTACGGCATGCTGGCCCGCGCCGCCGAGCACCAGCGTGGTGCGCAGACGGCCATGAACCGGCTCTTCGGCTCCATCAACAAATGGCTGGGCGCTGGCCCTGGTGCCGGCGCCAACGGTCCGCAACTGGCCTGCGCCGATTTCGCCCAGCTGCCGCTGGCCGCCAATGCGCTGGACCTGGTCTGGTCCAACCTGGCCCTGCACTGGCACCCCCAGCCCGACCGGGTATTTGCCGAGTGGCGCCGGGTGCTGCGGGTGGAAGGGCTGCTGATGTTTTCCTGTTTCGGTCCCGATACCCTGCGCGAGGTCCGCAGCGCCTTCGAGAGCATCGATCTTGCACCGCACACCTTGCCCTTCGTCGACATGCACGACTTTGGCGACATGCTGGTCAATGCCGGCTTCTCCACGCCCGTCATGGACATGGAGACCATTACCGTGACCTATGAAACCCCTCAGCGCCTGCTGGAAGACGTGCGTGCCTGGGGCGGCAATCCCCTCGAATCGCGGCGCCGCAGCATGATGAGCCGCCATCAGTACCAGCGCCTGCTGGCGGCCTTCGACGCCATGCGCAAGCCCGACGGCAAGATCCCGCTGACCTTCGAGATCGTCTATGGCCACGCCTTCCGTCCGGTCCCCAAGACCACGGCGGCCGGGGAGAGCATCATCCGTTTCGAACGGCCCCCGCGATAGGCGCTTGGTCCGCCACTTTATCCGTTGCTTCATATAAGGCTTAGTCGCACAGCACTATCTGGCTGTGCGCATAGTTGCTGTATCGTGACGCCCGGCCTCACCTCTGCATATCCTGTTGCTGCCCGCCAAGCCAGGCCCATGGCCGCTGTGCGGAAGGCGGCGGGGTGCGCTGGTGCGGCCGCCAGCGCCGCCGTTGTCAATGCGGCGGTGCGTGCTTGATCCATGGCGACGTTAGCCCTTATACTCAAATGGGTAAAAAAATTCACACAAAGAAATTCCAGCACGAACAAATAGCAAGAATAAATAAAGACCGCAAAACGGATAGCCACGGATAGCGCCAAGACCAGGCAGGCCACCCAGCAAGACCGGGCCGCCCCCGCCATCCAGTGAGTGATCCTGCAGCGGATCGAAACAGAGACACGCTCGACCGACAATCATGCTGGCGAGGTGCTATGGAGACGCGGGAATGGATATTGAAGCGCAATTGTTCGATTGCGCCACGTCAGCTGGCGTGGGTCTTCGCAATCCTTTGTACGGTTTCACTCACGGTCGCGCTGGGCTTCACGCTCCACGGCGCCTGGACCATCCTGTTTTTTTCAGTCATTGAATTATTGGCGGTGGGCGCGGCCATGCTGGTCTACGCCCGTCACGCCACGGATCGCGAAGTAGTGATGCTGGTCGATGATGGCCTGGTGGTCGAACTCTTCCAGGGTAGTCATCGGCATCGCAGCAAATTGCAGTTGCATGGCATGCGCATCGCTTTTCCAGCAGGACGCCAGGCACTGGTGGCCCTGGAGAGCCGGGGGCAGCGCGTGGAAGTGGGACGGTTCATGAGCGAGTGGAAGCGATACGAATTCGCGCAGGAGCTGGAGCGCGCACTCTCCGCCAGGGCCGGCGGGACGGCTGCACTCTCATTCTTATAATTTTGGGCTTTTGAGGAAATCCATGAAACTTGCGAAGCGCCTTCAATCCCTGACCCTCGGTGCCTCGCTGCTGGCAGCCGGCTTGCCGGCCTGGGCAGTGGTGGACAGTCCGGGGGGACCGGCCGTGCTGCAGATGAACTTCCAGCCGCCGGTGACCAAGATCGCCGAGCAGATCTACGACCTGCACATCCTGATGCTGATCATCTGCCTGGTGATCTTCGTGGCGGTGTTCGGGGTGATGTTCTATTCCATCATCAAGCACCGCAAATCGGTCGGCCACAAGGCCGCCACCTTCCACGAAAGCACGACCGTGGAAATCGCCTGGACCGTGGTGCCATTCCTGATCGTGATCGGCATGGCCTTGCCGGCGACCAAGACGGTGGTCGCCATGAAGGACACCTCCAACGCCGACCTCACCATCAAGGTCACCGGCATGCAATGGAAGTGGGGCTACGACTACCTCAAGGGCGAAGGGGAAGGCATTTCCTTCCTCTCCAACCTGGCCACGCCGCGCGAGCAGATCACCGATCCCTCGCTGAAGAAGAACGACAACTACCTCATCGAGGTGGACAACCCCGTCGTGGTGCCGGTCAACAAGAAGGTGCGCATCGTCACCACCGCCAACGACGTGATCCACTCCTGGACCATCCCCGCCTTCGGCGTGAAGCAGGATGCCATCCCCGGCTTCGTGCGCGATACCTGGTTCCGTGCCGAGAAGATCGGCACCTATCGCGGCCAGTGCGTGGAACTGTGCGGCAAGGATCACGCCTTCATGCCCATCGTGGTCAACGTGGTCAGTGATGACGACTACAAGAAGTGGGTCGACGAAAAGAAGAAGGAAATGGCCGCCAAGGCCGATGACCCCACCAAGACCTGGACCGTGGACGAGTTGAAGCAGCGTGGCGAAAAGGTCTATGCCGCCAACTGCGTGACCTGCCACCAGGCCAACGGCAAGGGTCTGCCGGGCGCCTTCCCGGCGCTCGATGGCAGCCCGGTGGTCAATGGCCCCAGGGCTGACCAGATCCACCTGGTGCTCAACGGCAAGAACGCCATGCCGCCCTGGAAGGGCTCGCTCAACGACACCGAGATCGCCGCCGTCATCACCTACACGCGCAACGCCTGGTCCAACAAGGCCGCGGAAAACATCGTGCAGCCGGCCGAAGTGCTGGCCGCCCGCAAGTAATCGTTTGGAGAACCGGACATGACTACCACTGTCGACCACGCCCCCGACCATTCCCACGATCACGATCACGGGCATGGGCATGCTCACGACGATCACCACGATCATGCGCACGATCACCCCCACGGCTGGCGGCGCTGGCTCTTCGCCACCAACCACAAGGACATCGGCACGCTCTACCTGTGGTTCTCGTTCACCATGCTGCTCTCGGGCGGGGTGCTGGCGCTACTGATCCGGGCCGAGCTGTTCCATCCCGGTCTGCAATTCTTCCGTCCCGAATTCTTCAACCAGTTGACCACCATGCACGGCCTGGTGATGGTGTTCGGCGCGATCATGCCGGCCTTCGTGGGCTTCGCCAACTGGATGATCCCGCTGCAGATCGGCGCCTCCGACATGGCCTTTGCGCGGATGAACAACTTCTCCTTCTGGCTGCTGCCACCGGCCGCCCTGCTGCTGGCGGGTTCGTTCCTGGTGCCGGGTGGCGCCACCGCCGCCGGCTGGACGCTGTATGCGCCGCTGTCGACCCAGATGGGGCCGGGCATGGACATGGGCATCTTCGCCATGCACATCATGGGTGCCTCTTCCATCATGGGCTCGATCAACATCATCGTCACCATCCTCAACATGCGTGCGCCCGGCATGACGCTGATGAAGATGCCCATGTTCTGCTGGACCTGGCTGATCACCGCCTATCTGCTCATCGCCGTCATGCCGGTGCTGGCCGGTGCCATCACCATGACGCTGACCGACCGTCACTTCGGTACCTCCTTCTTCAACGCCGCCGGCGGTGGTGACCCGGTGATGTACCAGCACATCTTCTGGTTCTTCGGTCACCCCGAGGTCTACATCATGATCTTGCCGGCCTTCGGCATCGTCTCGCAGATCATCCCGGCCTTCGCCCGCAAGCCGCTGTTCGGCTATGCCTCAATGGTGTATGCGACCGCCTCGATCGCGATCCTGTCCTTCATCGTCTGGGCGCACCACATGTTCACCACCGGCATGCCGGTGACCGCGCAGCTGTTCTTCATGTACGCCACCATGTTGATTGCCGTGCCCACCGGCGTGAAGATATTCAACTGGATCGCCACCATGTGGCGCGGCTCGATGACCTTCGAGACGCCGATGCTGTTCTCGGTGGGCTTCATCTTCGTCTTCACCATGGGCGGCTTCACCGGCCTGATCCTGGCGGTCACGCCCATCGACATCCAGATGCAGGACACCTATTACGTGGTGGCCCACTTCCACTACGTGCTGGTGGCCGGTTCCCTGTTTGCGCTCTTCGCCGGTTACTACTACTGGGGTCCTAAGTGGACCGGCTACATGTACAACGAATGGCGCGGCAAGTTCCACTTCTGGGCCTCGCTGATCACCTTCAACGTGACCTTCTTCCCGATGCACTTCCTGGGTCTGGCCGGCATGCCGCGTCGCTATGCCGACTACCCGGCGCAGTTCACCGATTTCAACATGGTCGCCTCCATCGGGGCCTTCGGTTTCGGCCTGTCGCAGGTGTACTTCCTGTTCTTCGTGGTGATCCCGTCCATCAAGGGCGGCCAGAAGGCCGAAGCCAAGCCCTGGGATGGCGCCGAAGGCCTGGAGTGGACCGTGCCCAGCCCGGCGCCCTTCCACACCTTTGAAGAACCGCCGGTGGTGAAGTAAGCGCCTGTGGACAAGACAACCTACGTCAACGGAGCCGCCATGAGCGAACGCAAGAAGCCCAACAACCTGCGTACCGGCCTGCTGCTGGGGCTGGTGGCGCTGGCCTTCTTCGTGGGTATTTTCATCAACCGTATCTGGTTCGCCAAATGACTCGTCCATCGGATCAGGAGCAACAAGCAGAAGAGCGTGGCCTGAACCGCACGATGCTCAGGAAGCTGGTCGTGGTGGCGGTACTGATGTTCGGTTTCGGTTACGCGCTGATCCCGGTCTATCGCAAGATCTGTGAGGTGACCGGGGTGAATTTCCTCACCCCCAAGGACGTGACGGTAGAGGCGCCGGCCAATACGCAGATCGACAAGACGCGCACGATCACGGTGGAGTTCGATGGCAATGCCCAGGGACCGTGGCGTTTCCGGCCGACGGTGACCAGCATGCAGGTACATCCGGGTGAGATGACGCAAGTCACCTACGAGGTGGTCAATACCCAGGCGCGCAATGTCGACGCCCAGGCCATCCCCAGCTATGCGCCGCAGCAATCGGCGGCCTTCTTCAAGAAGGTGGAGTGCTTCTGCTTCACCCAGCAGACGCTGGGGCCCAACCAGGCCAAGCAGATGCCGGTGGTGTTCTATATCGATCCGAAGTTGCCCAAGGAGGTGACCACGATCACGCTGTCCTATACCTTCTTCGAGATCAACGGCAAGGACAAGACGGCAGGCTGAAGCAGGGTTGGCCCTGCGAGGAGACGGTTTGGACGATGAGCTGAAACAGGCGGCGCAGCGCAAGGCCTCGTTCGGCGCGACGATGAAGGCGGTGTTCTGGTCCTTCTTCGGCGTGCGCAAGCGCAAGGATTACGAATCGGATGCCGCCAGGCTCAATCCGGTGCACGTGATCATCGCCGGCATCCTCGGCGCGGCCATCTTCATTGCCATCCTGGTGACCATCGTCAAGCTGGTGGTGGCCAGTGCGGCGGGTGGCTAGGTGGGTGGGGAGGCGCATGGGACGTGGGTGGCCATTGAGCGGGCCGGCAGAGGCAGCGATGGATTTGAGCATTAGGAAAAAGTGAACCTGGAACGCAATGGCATTCACCACAGATGAATGCAGCACCAGACCAGGCAACCGTAATCGGATTTCGTACCGGGAGAAGAACATGAGTTCTCAGCAAGCCAAGGCGCCCCATTATTTCGTTCCAGGCCCGTCGCGCTGGCCGATGATGGCAGGCATTTCCATGCTCATCACCATGATCGGGGCCTCGGCCTGGGTCAACGGGGTGTCGTGGGCGCCCTATGTCAACATCCTCGGCATCCTGATGGTGTTGGTGGTGCTGTATTACTGGTTCGGCGACGCCATCGGCGAATCCGAGTCCGGTCTCTACAGCGAGCGCATCGACCTCTCCTATCGCTGGAGCATGAGCTGGTTCATCTTCTCGGAGGTGATGTTCTTCGCCGCCTTCTTCGGTGCGCTGTTCTATGCCCGCAGCATCACCATGCCCTGGCTGGCTGACCTCGATCACAAGCTGATCTGGCCCGACTTCGCCGGTCAGTGGGGCAATGTCGGCCCGGCGGGAACGGTGGAGAACTTCACCACCATGGGACCGTTCCCCATTCCCACCATCAACACCTTGCTGCTGCTGACCTCCGGCGTGACGCTGACCATTTCGCACCATGCGCTGCGCGCCGGTCATCGTACGCAGACGGCGGTGTGGCTGTTCCTCACCATCCTGCTGGGCGCGGTCTTCATGGGCTTCCAGGCCTACGAATACATCCACGCCTACCATGAGCTGAACCTGAAGCTGACCTCGGGCATCTACGGTTCCACCTTCTTCATGCTGACCGGCTTCCACGGCTTCCACGTGACCATGGGCGCGATCATGCTGTCGGTGGTGCTGTATCGCCTGCTGCGGGGGCACTTCACACCGACCCACCATTTCGCCTTCGAGGGTGCGGCCTGGTATTGGCACTTCGTGGACGTGGTGTGGCTGGGACTGTACGTGGTGGTGTACTGGCTGTAAGCCTGGTGAATTCCTGGCAATCCAGGTAGTCCAGTCAGGTGAGGGCCGCACTTCGGTGCGGCCTTTTCATGTGAGGGAAGGTTTCAGCGGATGCCGGTCGGCTGTATCCAGCCCAGCTTGTAGCTCAGCAGGATGAACAGGAACAGCGCCACCGAAAAGCCCACCCGCAAAGTCAGCGCCTGGACCGTGCGATTGCTCTTGCCCTTGTCGCGCATGAGGAAGATCAGTGCCGAGGCCAGGCTGGCCAGGATCAGGATGAAGGCGATGGCGACGATGATTTTCATGGCGGTAGAATTCCTGTCTCGGTCCGCTGGCTTGCGGTATGCTGCGTTGGTTTACTTAGTTTTTGCATCCCGTTTCCGAGGCCATTGTAAGGCCAAACTTCATCGATGCCGACCAGATTCCGCTTTCGCCTCATCCCCTTCTGCGCCACGTTGATCGTGGCCGCCGCCGGTATCGCGCTGGGCCAGTGGCAGAGTCATCGGGCGGCGGAGAAAACCGCCCTGCAGCAGCGCATGCAGGCGCGTGCCAGCGAAACGCCATTGCTGACCCTGCCTGCGGACGCGGTCGCAGGCGATATGGAATTCCGCCATATCAAGCTGCGTGGAGAGTTCGTTCCGCAGTGGACGCTCTATCTGGAAAATCGTCCCTACAATGGCGCCGTCGGGTTTCACGTGTTGACGCTATTCAAGCCGGAAGGCAGCCCGCAGGCCGTGGTCGTGGCGCGCGGCTGGGCGCCGCGTGATGCGGCCGATCGCACGCGGGTACCGCAGGTGGCACCACCTGCGGGTATGACGGAAGTGGAGGGCGTGCTGCGCCATGATGCCGGCCACGTGCTGCAGCTGGGCCAGGCCGATGCGCCCCGGCCGCAGGCCATCCTGCAGAATCTGGACATCCCCGCACTGGCGCAGGCCAGCGGCATGGCGCTTTCGCCGCTGGTGATAGAGCAGGGCGGTAAGCCCGGTGATGCGCTGGTACGCGACTGGCCCGCGCCTTCGCTGGGCATCGACCGCCATCGCGGCTATGCGGTGCAGTGGTATGCACTGGCCGCCATGGCATTGATTTTTTTCATCGTGACAGGATACAAACGTGGTCGTCATGACAAAGCCTGAAGTCCCGGCCAAGCCGGCGTCCCTGGAAGATGCGCGCCGTCGCCGCCTCGGTCGCTGGAAGATGCTGGCCATCGTGGCGGTCTGTGCTGCGCCGCTGATCGCCTCCTATTTCACCTACTACGTGATCAAGCCGCAGAGCCGCAACAACTACGGCGCCTTGATCGACCCGCGCCAGTATCCGATTCCGGACCTGGGCAGCAGCGCCATCGATGGCGGCCCCGCCAGGCTTGAGGACTACAAGGGCAAGTGGGTGATGCTGCAGGTGGATCGCGGCGAATGCGGCGCGCCCTGCCAGCAGAAACTGCTGACCATGCGCCAGCTGCGGCTGATGCAGGGCAAGGAGATGGAGCGCGTCGAACGCGTCTGGCTGGTGACCGATCGCGCACCCATCCAGACCCTGCTCCTGCGCGAATACGACGGAACCGATATCCTTCGGGTTGACGCCGGCAAATTGCAGTCCTGGTTGCCGGTCGATGCCGGTAGCTCGGTCGAAGACCACATCTACCTGATCGACCCGCTGGGCAATCTGATGATGCGCTTCCCCAAGGACCCCGATCCCGGCAAGATGAAGAAGGACATTTCCAAGCTGCTGCGCGCTTCGGCCATCGGGTGATGCCCGGGCCAGCACGCATGCTGACGCAAGTTTGAATCAAGATGAATGCAACGACGCTGATACAACTGGGCCTGACCGGGCTCGTGGTCGCCCTGATCCCCCTGGCGCTGGTCTCGCGCGCACAGGGCGTGGCCAACAAATACCGCAAGCTGGTGTGGGTGACGCTGTTCTTTACCTTCGACCTGATCATGTTCGGCGCCTTCACGCGCCTGACCGATTCCGGCCTCGGTTGCCCCGACTGGCCGGGTTGCTACAGCCACGCCAATCCGCTGCTGGCGCATGAACACATCAATGCCGCCCAGGAAGCCATGCCCTTCGGCCCGGTCACCTGGGCCAAGGCCTGGATCGAGATGATCCACCGTTATTTCGCCATGGCGGTAGGCTTCCTGATCATCGTGCT
Organism: Herbaspirillum sp. BH-1; assembly: GCF_002870055.1. Lineage (NCBI taxonomy): Bacteria > Pseudomonadati > Pseudomonadota > Betaproteobacteria > Burkholderiales > Oxalobacteraceae > Herbaspirillum > Herbaspirillum sp. BH-1. The sequence goes on from NZ_PKOI01000013.1 coordinate 108,959, forward strand.
GATGGTGACGGGGTGGCGGCGCTGGATCAGATCGGGCAGGACCGAGCTGCAGTTCCGACCCTGGTTCCCTACGGCCCTGCTGGGCTTCGTCTGCCTGCAGGGGGCCTTCGGTGCCTGGACCGTGACGATGAAGCTGCAACCCGTCATCGTCACGATTCACCTGCTGCTGGGCCTGACATTGCTGGCCATGCTGGCCTGGCTGGGCGCGCGGCAGGAGACCCATGTGCCGGTCTCTGCGGCCGGGCGCGCCTTGATCGTGCCGGCTACCATCGGCGCCGCCCTGCTGGCGCTGCAGATCGCGCTGGGGGGCTGGGTCAGTACCAACTATGCAGCGCTGGCCTGTTCCGATTTCCCGCTCTGCAATGGCCAGCTGGTACCGCAGATGGACTTCGAGCACGGCTTTACCCTGTGGCGCCACCTCGGTATGACCTCGGCCGGCGACTACCTGCCGGTCGAAGCGCTGACCGCGATCCACTGGGTGCACCGCAGTTTTGCCTTTGTCGTGATCTTGTATGTTGTATGGCTGGCACACCGCGCCCTGCGTGACGAGGGCTTGCGCAAGACCGCCCGCTGGATGCTGATCGTGCTGGGTTTGCAGCTCTGTACCGGTCTGGCGACCATCTATCTGAACTGGCCGCTGGCCATTGCCGTGGTCCATAACGGCGGCGCGGCGCTGCTGGTCATCCTCATGGTCATGTTAAACTACAAGGTCCGTTACGCACCCTCCGGCCTGGCCGTCGCTGCTCCACCAGCATCCGCCCGGCCCGTCACGCCATGACCACACTGACCGCCCAACCCAACCGCATCGCCCAGTACTGGGCACTGACCAAGCCGCGTGTGACGCAGCTGGCCGTGTTCTGTGCCGTGATCGGCATGTTCCTCTCCACGCCTGATCTGCCGGATTGGCACAAGGTCATCTTCGGGACGGTCGGCATCTGGCTCCTGGCCGGGGCCGCCTTCGCCATCAACTGCCTGGTCGAGCGCGAGATCGATTCGCGCATGGCCCGCACCGCCCGCCGGCCACTGGCGCGCGGCGAAATCACGGTGCCGCAGACGCTGGTGTTCTCTGGCGTACTCGGCGGCCTGGGCATGTGGGTGCTGTACAACCTGGTCAATCCGCTGACCATGTGGCTGACCTTCGCCACCTTCGTCGGCTACGCCATCATCTACACCATCATCCTCAAGCCCGCCACCTCGCAGAACATCGTCATCGGCGGCCTGGCCGGCGCCATGCCACCCGCCCTGGGCTGGGCTGCGATCGCCAACGACGTACCGATGCAGGCCTGGGTGCTGGTGATGATCATCTTCATCTGGACGCCACCCCACTTCTGGGCGCTGGCCATGTACCGCCGTGACGACTACGCCAAGTCTGGCCTGCCCATGTTGCCCATCACGCACGGCATGGATGTGACCAAGTTGCACATCCTGATGTACACCATCGCGCTCTTCGCCGTGAGCCTGCTGCCCTTCGCCATCGGCATGAGCGGCCTGATCTATCTGGCCACGGCGGTCGTGCTGGGCGCGATCTTCTTCTGGTATTCCTGGCAGATCTATCGCCGCTACACCGACCTGATCGCGCGCAAGGCCTTCGCCTATTCCATCGTCTACCTGTCCATCCTGTTCGCGGTGCTGCTGGTGGATCACTATTTCCTGTTCCGCGGTTTCTGAGCCCATGAAAAGATTTTTCTCGGCACTGCTGCTGGCCGGCTGCGCAACGCTGCTGGCGGCCTGCGGCCCGTCCAAGCCTGAGCTGAAGTTCAACAATACCGATGTCACCGGCCTGGACTACGCCAAAGACTTCGCCCTGACCGACCACAACGGCAAGCCGCGCACCCTGGCCGATTTCAAGGGCAAGGTGGTGGTCATGTTCTTCGGCTACACCCAATGCCCGGACGTCTGCCCGACCACCATGATCGAGATGGCCAATGTCATGAAGGAACTGGGGCCGGATGCGGACAAGGTGCAAGTGCTCTTCGTCACCGTCGATCCCGAGCGCGATACGCAGGAAGTGCTGTCGCAATACGTGCCAGCCTTCGACAAGCGTTTCCTGGGCCTGCGCGGTGACCTGCCGCAGACCGAGAAGGTCGCCAAGGAATTCAAGGTGTTCTACCAGAAGGTACCGGGCAAGCAGCCCGGCAGCTACACCATGGACCACACGGCCGGCAGCTATGTGTTCGATACCCAGGGCCACATCCGCCTGTTCGTCAAGCACGGCCAGGGACCGCAGACCCTAACGCATGACATCAAGCTGCTGTTGAACTGAGCCGCAGAGCTCATCCAGAGCTGGAAAAAAGAAAGGCGCCCGAGGGCGCCTTTCTTGTTGCTGCGATACGGATCAGTCGGATCAGCCGGATCAGCCGGCTCAGGAATAGGCCTGCAGCGCCGTCTTCATCTTCTTCAATGCGACCGCTTCGATCTGGCGAATACGTTCGGCCGATACACCGAACTCATCAGCCAGCTCATGCAGGGTGGCACCCGAACCATCGTCATTGGCCAGCCAGCGGGCTTCGACGATACGGCGCGAGCGGTCATCCAGCTTGGACAGTGCGGCTTCCAGACCTTCCGATTGCAGGCGATCGTACTGCTTGGCCTCGATCACACGGGTCGGTTCCGAATTGTCAGAGGACAGGTAGGCGATGGGTGCGAACTTGTCATCTTCATCATCGGTGGGCGACTCCAGGGCAATATCGCGACCGGACAGACGGGTTTCCATCTCGATCACTTCTTCGCGCTTGACGTCCAGGGTCTTGGCCAGCGCCTCGACCTGGGCCGGGGTCATCGCGTCCAGACCTTCCTTGTGGCTGCGCAGGTTGAAGAACAGCTTGCGCTGGGCCTTGGTGGTAGCAACCTTCACCAGACGCCAGTTCTTGAGGATGTACTCGTGGATCTCGGCCTTGATCCAGTGCATGGCGTAGGACACCAGACGCACGTTCTGCGCCGGATCGAAACGCTTGACCGCCTTCATCAGGCCGATGTTGCCTTCCTGGATCAGGTCGGCGTGCGGCAGGCCATAGCCCAGGTAACCACGGGCGATCGAGACGACCAGGCGCAGGTGCGACAACACCATCTTCTGGGCGGCGCCCAGGTCATTCTTTTCGCGCAGGTCGCGGGCCAGCTTGATTTCTTCCTCGTGGGTCAGCATGGGCAGGCGGTTCACTGCGGAAATATACGCGTCGATATTGCCCAGGCTGCCGGAAAAACCCAGCGCGAGTGCATTGGACTCGGCAGGCATGAGTGCAGTTTGTGCAGACGCAGTTTTCATGGATTCTCCTCGTTCCTAGCGGAAACAGTATGAAGCGGTAAGCTTGGGGGCCGGCGCCGGTGGCTTGGCGCGGCAGATGCGCAGCGGGCGCGCATCGTCTCGGTTTGTTGCAGTGCTCACATAAAACTGGAGCAATTCGATAAGGTATTCTAGCACTCGTCACCCCAGAGTGCTAATAGCATGATTGGGAAGCGTTGATAGCCGACGACTATTGCTGGTCAGTCCCTGATTGCATTATTTCCCCTTCATATTAGTCGCCTTTGGGCGACAAAAGTTGCGATGCGGGTCAAAAGCAGGCGAGAAACTTGTAACAATTTTTGCAGCGCGCCACGGGGCTGGAAAGAGGCAGACGCCAGGGCAAAAAAGGGAGCACAGACAGAAGTGCCGCCTTGCCGGCAAGGCCGGCGAGCACCCTTGGGAAGACGTACGAGACTTGGAATTATTGCAGGGCGAGGAGTTCCACCGACGTTTCCGATGCCAGAAAAGCCGAAGCCCGCTGCTGCGGGCTTCGATCTGGAGGGGCCAGGAACAGCCTCAAGCCTTGCGGGCCAGCTGCCGATGCACCGACAGCATCGCCCCGAACAGGCCCAGCAGGGCGCTCACCGCCAGCAGCAGGGCGATGGCCATGGGGCTGGGCAGGGCCAGCTGGAATTCCGACGCATACAGGTGCGCGAAATCGAGGATGGCCGCATTGAGCGGTTGCTGTGCCGCCACCACCAGCCCCAGCGCAACCAGTCCGGCGCATCCGCCCAGCAGGGCGCCGGTGTAATAGAAGGGCCGGTAGATGAAGGAATTGGTCGCCCCGAACAGGCGCGACACCTCGATCTCGTCGCGCTGCGTCATCACCTGCAGGCGGATCGTATTGAACACCACCGCCACCACCACCGCACCCAGCGTGATGCCGAGGAACAGCAGCACCAGCCGCAGGATGCGCAGCAACGCCGCCAGCCGCTTGACCCATTCCGAGTCGATCTGCACCGTATCCACGCCGGCCTGCTTCTTCAGCTGCTGCGCGATGTCATCGACGCGGCCGGCATTCATGGCGTTCTCGAAGCCCGGCAGGCGCACCACGAAGCTGTCCGGCAGCGGATTGCTGCCCAGGGTATTGAGCACATCGGCCAGGCCGGTCTTGCTCTTCAAGGCATCGAAGGCCTTTTCGCGCGGGATGAACTCGACCTTGCCGTTGGTGTTGCCGTCCTTCAACACCTGGTTGATGGTCTTGCCCACTGCCAGTGCAGCATCGCGGCTGGCCTCGGGTTTCATGAAGATGCTGATTTCCGGCTCCACCGACATCTGGTCCGAGATCGGGCGCACGTTTTCCAGCGCCGACAGGCCCGCGAAGGGCAGCGCCAGCGCAATCGAGACCACCAGCACGTTGAGCACGAAGTTGCCCGGCGAGCGCAGCAGGTGGCGCAAGGCGTCGGCAATGGCGGCGAAATGCTGTCTCAACCAGTTCATGGCGATACCTCCACCGGATTGGCCACGCCGTTGTGCCAGCCATCGACAATGCGGCCACGGTCCAGGTAGACGATGCGGTCGGCACCGGTCAGGAATTGCTCATCATGGGTCGAGATCAGGCAGGTCACGCCCACGCCATGGAAGGATTTCAGGGCCGCCAGCACCTTGTTGGCATTGGCGCGGTCCAGGTTGGCCGTCGGTTCGTCGGCCAGGATGATCTGCGGACGGTTGACGATGGCCCGTGCAATGGCCACCCGCTGCTGCTCGCCACCGGACAGTTCCAGCGGTTCGCACATGGCCTTGCCCAGCAGGTCCACCTTGTCCAGCGCGGCGCGGGCGCGCTTTTCGGCGTCCTGGCGCGAGGAACCGGTGACGATCAGCGGCAGCATCACGTTGGCCAGCAGGTTGCGGTCCAGCAGCAGCTTCTGCTGCTGGAAGATCAACCCCAGATTGCGGCGCAGGTAGGGCAGGCCGGAAGCCTTGATGCCACCGATGTCGGTGCCGTTGACGCTCAGCTTGCCCGCCGTGGGGCGCTCGATGGCCGCGATCATCTTCAGCAGCGTCGATTTGCCGGCGCCCGAAGGGCCGGCCAGGAAGATCAATTCGCCCTTCTTTACCGACAGCGTGATGTCGCGCAGGGCGTAGACCTCGCGCGCGTATTGCTTGGAAACCCGGGTAAATTCAATCATCAGTTCAGCTCAGGAGGGCATCGACGAATTCGGTGGCGTTGAATGGTTGCAGGTCTTCGATCTTTTCGCCCACGCCGATGAAATACAGCGGCACCGGGCGGGTCTTGGCGATGGCCGCCAGGATACCGCCCTTGGCGGTGCCGTCCAGCTTGGTCACCACCAGGCCGGTCAGCCCCAGCGCATCATCGAAGGCCTTGACCTGGGCCAGCGCATTCTGGCCGGTGTTGCCGTCGATGACCAGCAGCACTTCATGAGGGGCCGAGCTCATCGCCTTGGCAATGACCCGCTTGATCTTCTTGAGTTCATCCATCAGGTGCAATTGCGTGGGCAGGCGGCCGGCGGTATCGACCATCACCACATGCGTACCGCGCGCCTGCGCCGAATGCACCGAGTCATAGGCCACCGCGGCCGGATCACCGGATTCCTGCGCGATCACCTGCACATTGTTGCGCTCGCCCCAGACCGCCAGCTGCTCGCGGGCGGCGGCGCGGAAGGTGTCGCCGGCGGCCAGCAGTACCGACTGTCCATGAGCCTGCAGGTGCAAGGCCAGCTTGCCGATGGTCGTGGTCTTGCCGGCACCGTTGACGCCGGCGATCATCATCACCAGCGGTTTGTCGCGGCCCAGCACCAGTGGACGCTGCAGCGGTTGCAGCAGGTCGATCAGCAGCGTGCGCAAGGCGGTACGCACCTGGGCGGCTTCGGTCAGGCGCTCGGCCTTGACCTTCTTCTTCAGTTCGTCCAGCAGCCACTGGGTGGCCTCGACACCGGCGTCCGATACCAGCAGTGCCGATTCCAGTTCTTCGTAGAGATCGTCATCGATGCGCGCTCCCACGAACAGGGTGGTGAGATTGCTGGACGTCTTGGACAGCCCCGCCTTCAGGCGCGACAGCCAGGAACGCTTGACCTCCGGTTCCGGCTCGGGCGCGGCGACGATTTCGACTTCCTCTTCGACCGCATCCTCGATGGGCAGGACCGCCTCGGGCAGCACTGGCGGCGCAGGGGCCACGGTAGGCGCCGCTACCGGCGCGACTGCGGGCGCAGACACCGTCGGCGCGGGTGCAACGGGAGCAGCAGGTGAGACGGGGGCTGCCGGTACGGGCTCTACCGGAGTGGGAGCCGGCTGCGGCGCCGCTTCGGGCTGGGGCGGCAGCGCGGGCTGCGCTTCCGGTTTGGGTTTTCTCTTGAAGAAACTGAACATCGGATGGCGATAGGCTGGATTCGGGCTGCGGCCGGGGCGGGAAGGCGGGAGGGGAGGCGCGCATGGCTGTCCTGACAACCGCAGTGGACAGGTTACAATTGCCCTTCCACAAGCCCCGCGCATGGCCGCCAGGGTCAATGAATCCAGCATTTTATCAGAGCACAGCCCATGAATTTGAAGATCAGAGCCCTTCTCGCCACTGCCCTCTTCAGCCTGCTGGCCGGTGGCGTCACCCCGGCACAGGCCGAGCCGGCACGCGAATTCGTGCTCGGCAATGGCATGAAGGTGGTGGTCAAGGAAGACCGGCGCGCGCCCACGGCGGTGCAGATGGTCTGGTACAAGGTCGGTGCGGTCGACGAGTTCAACGGCACCACCGGTGTCTCCCACGCGCTGGAACACATGATGTTCAAGGGCACCCGCAACCATAAGGTGGGCGAGTTCAGCCGCCTGGTGGCCGAACTGGGCGGGCAGGAAAATGCCTTCACTGCCAATGACTACACCGCCTACTTCCAGCAGATCGAGAAGAGCCACCTGGAAAAGGTCATGGCCCTGGAAGCCGATCGCATGGCCAACCTGCAATTCGACGCCAACGAATTCGCCAAGGAAATCCGCGTCATCATGGAAGAGCGCCGCTGGCGCACCGATGACCAGCCCATGGGCCTCCTGAATGAAGCCCTCAACGCCGCCGCCTGGACCGCCCATCCCTACCACCATCCGGTGATCGGCTGGATGGATGACCTGCAGCACATGACAGTGCAGGACATCGCCAGCTGGTACCGCCAGTGGTATGCCCCCAACAACGCCACCCTGGTGGTGGCCGGTGACGTCGATGCCCAGCGCGTGCTGGCGCTGGCCAAGAAGTATTTCGGCAAGATTCCCTCCCACGCCCTGCCACGCGGCAGGCCGCAGAACGAACCCCAGCAGATCGGCATGCGCCGCGTCACCGTCAAGGCGCCGGCCGAGAATCCCTATGTGGTGATGGCCTGGAAGGTGCCGGCCCTGCGCCAGGTGGAGCAGGACCAGGAAGCCTATGCCCTGGACGTGCTCTCGGCCGTGCTGGATGGCTATGACAACGCCCGCCTCACCGCGCAGCTGGTGCGCACCAGCAACCAGGCCACCTCCGTGGGCGCCAGCTACAGCGGCGTGGCACGTGGCCCGGTACTGTTCACGCTGGAAGGCAGCCCGGCCAATGGCGTCACCACCGAACAACTGGAAACCCTGCTGCGGGCCGAAGTCACCCGCATCGCCAGCGAGGGCGTCTCCGAACAGGAACTGCAGCGCGTGAAGACCCAGCTGATCGCCTCCCAGGTCTACAAGCGCGACTCCGTCTTTGGCCAGGCCATGGAAATCGGCATGCTGGAAACCGTCGGACTGGGCCAGAAGAACATCGACCGCATCATCGATCGCCTCAACAGCGTGACCGCCGCCCAGGTGCAGGAAGTGGCCCGCAAGTACTTCACGGACGACACCCTGACCGTGGCCACGCTGGTGCCGCTGCCGCTGGACGGCAAGAAGCCCGCGCCGCCACCGGCAGGGCTGTTGCACTGAGGCGCGTGCTGCCAGCGGTCACCGAGAGTCTTCCCAGTCCTTGCCGGAGGAAAACATGCCCGTCATCGTCGTCGCCAACCCCAAAGGGGGTGTCGGCAAGACCACCCTGGCCACCAACCTGGCCGGCTATTTCGCTAGCCAGGGCCATGGCGTCCTGCTGGGGGATATCGACCGCCAGCAGTCTTCACGCGCCTGGCTCGCCATCCGCCCTGAGCAGGCCCGTCCGATTGCCACCTGGGAAGTCAATGAAGACTACGTCGCCAAGCCCCCCAAGGGAACCAGCCACGTCGTGCTCGATACCCCGGCCGGGCTGCACGGCTGGCGCCTCAACGACGCCCTCAAGCTGGCCGACAAGGTACTGGTGCCGTTGCAGCCCTCGATCTTCGACATCCTCGCCACCCAGGACTTCCTGCGGCGGCTGGCCAGTGAAAGGGCGGTGCGCGAAGGCGAGATCGACGTCGGCATCGTCGGCATGCGGGTCGATGCCCGTACCCGCTCGGCCGAGCAGCTGCAGCGCTTCATCGAGGGCTTGAAGCTACCGGTGCTGGGTTATCTGCGCGACACCCAGAACTACGTCCAGCTGGCCGCGCACGGCCTGACGCTGTGGGATATCGCCCCGTCCCGGGTACAGCGCGATCTGGAGCAATGGCAGCCCATCCTGCAGTGGCTGACCAGCGCCAAGGGCAATGAACAAGATGCACAACGCGGATGATCCGCAGGTTTCGATTCCAGGCTTCCATGAAAAAATACTTAGGTTTTCTCCTCCTTCCGCTGAGCTTGCTGAGCAGCGCCCCTGCTTCGGCCGCCCTGGCCATCCAGTCGTGGACCCAGCCCGACGGCGCCCGCGTACTGTTCGTGGCCAACCAGTCCATCCCCATGCTGGACGTGAGCGTGCAATTCGACGCCGGCCAGCGCCGTGATCCCGCCGTCAAGGCTGGCCTGGCCGAACTGACCGTGGCCAGCCTCACGCGTGGCGTGGATGCTGGCCAGGGTGCTGAGGGCGCCGATGCTGCCCTGTCCGAAGCGCAGATCCTGGATGGCTTCGCCGATGTCGCCGCCCAGCAGCAGGGTGGGGCCGGCCAGGACCGCGCCGGTGTGAGCCTGCGCACCCTGTCTGCCCCGGCCCAGCGTGACGTCGCATTACGCCTGCTGGCGCGCATGCTGGCCCATCCCAGCTTCCCGCAGGCCGGGCTGGATCGCGACAAGGCACTGGCCATCGCCAACATCAAGGAAGAACTGACCAAACCTGAAGCCATCGCCGAAAAAGCCTTCATGCAAGCGGCCTATGGCACGCACCCCTACGCCGTCGACGCGGGCGAAGCCAGCCTGCAGGCCATCACCCGTGATGACCTGGTGGCCTTCCACCGCGCCCATTACGTGGCCAATCGGGCCGTCATCGCCCTGATCGGCGATATCACCGAAGCCCAGGCCCGTGCCATTGCCAGCGCACTCACCCGTCAGTTGCCGCAGGGCGCACCTTTGCCGGCGCTGCCACCGGTGCTCACGCCTAAAGGGGGAGAAACGCGTATCGCCCATCCGGCCTCGCAATCCCATATCCTCATCGGCGCCCCGGCCCTGCAGCGTGGCGACAATGATTTCTTCGCGCTGACGGTGGGCAACTATGTGCTGGGCGGCGGCGGTTTCGTCTCGCGCCTGACCGACGAAGTGCGTGAAAAGCGCGGACTGAGCTACAGCGTCTATAGCGGCTTCTCGCCACTGGCCCAGCCCGGCCCCTTCCAGATCGGCCTGCAGACCAAGAAGGAACAGACCGCCGAAGCATTGCGCGTGACCCGCGCCACGCTCGACAAATTCCTCCAGGACGGCCCCACCGCCGCCGAGCTCAAGGCCGCCAAGGACAACCTGGCCGGCGGTTTCGCGCTGCGCATCGACAGCAACGCCAAGCTGCTGGAAAACCTCTCCGTCATCGGCTTCTACGGCCTGCCACTGGATTACCTGGATCACTGGATCGAACGCGTCCGCGCCGTCACCGTGCAGGACGTGCGCGCCGCCTTCCGCCGCCATGTGCAGCCGGCGCAGCTGTCCACGGTCATCGTCGGTGACGACGCCCAATAGAGGCTCAATAAGCAAGCTGCAAGGAAAGTCATGAGCAAGAGCAGTCCCCCCAAGTCCGCCCCACAGGGCAAGCCGCGCAAGCCCGTCAACCGCGGCCCGCACCAGGTCCGCATCATCGGCGGCCAGTGGAAGCGCACCCCAATGCCGGTGCTGGACGCCGAAGGTCTGCGGCCCACGCCGGACCGCGTGCGCGAAACCGTCTTCAACTGGATCACCCACCTGATCGATGGCGACTGGGCCCAGGTGGCCTGCCTGGACCTGTTCGCCGGCTCCGGCGCCCTTGGTTTCGAGGCCGCCAGCCGTGGCGCGCGTCGCGTGGTGATGGTGGAAAACAGCAGCCCGGCGGTACGCCAGCTGGAAGCCAATCGCGACAAGCTCAAGGCCGACGCCATCGCCATCCTGCGCGGCGACGCCCTGGCGGCTGCCCAGAATGCGGCCCAGCGCGAGCCCGGCGGCTACAGCCTGGTGTTCATCGACCCGCCGTATCACCAGGGCTGGCTGGAAAAAGTGTTGCCTGCCTGCATGACTTTGCTTACGCCGTCGGGGCTGGTCTATGCCGAAGCCGAATTCCCGCTCGACGGCGACGATGCCCCGGCGTGGATGCAAGACTGGGAAGTGGTCCGCGCCGACAAGGCCGGCATGGTCTTCTATCATTTATTGCAACGCAAAAGCAGTGCCCGAATTGAGGCATAATGCGCCTTCTGATTGAATAGCCGGTGAGGAGACACCATGGTCACAGCTGTATATCCAGGGACATTCGATCCGTTGACGCGTGGGCATGAGGACCTGGTCCGCCGCGCTTCCGGATTGTTCGACAAGCTGGTCGTGGGCGTAGCCGACAGCAAAAACAAGAAACCCTTCTTTTCGCTCGAAGAGCGTCTGTCGATCGCCAATGAAGTGCTGGGCCACTATCCCAATGTCCAGGTGGAGAGTTTCTCCGGCCTGCTGAAGGATTTCGTGCGCCAGAACAATGCCCGCGTCATCGTGCGGGGCCTGCGCGCGGTATCCGACTTCGAATATGAATTCCAGATGGCGGGGATGAACCGCTACCTGCTGCCGGACGTCGAGACACTGTTCCTGACGCCCTCCGACCAGTACCAGTTCATCTCCGGCACCATCGTGCGCGAGATCGCGCAGCTGGGCGGCGACGTCTCCAAGTTCGTCTTTCCTTCGGTCGAGAAATGGCTCAAGGAAAAGATCGCCAAGCAATAAGGCCAGGCGATCCACAAGAGGTAAAGGTAGGGCAATGATGTTTCAAGCAAGCGAGGTGCGGCAATGGCACTGATGATTACCGACGATTGCATCAACTGCGACGTCTGCGAACCGGAATGCCCCAACGAGGCCATCTACATGGGTCCGCAGATCTACGAGATCGATCCGGACAAGTGTACCGAGTGCGTCGGTCACTTCGAGGAGCCGCAGTGCCAGCAGGTCTGCCCGGTGGCCTGCATCCCCTTCAACCCGGCCTGGCGTGAAAGCCGCGAGCAGTTGATGGAAAAGTACGAGCGCCTGCAGGCCGGGGCCAAGGCTTCCTGATTCCATTCCCGCCGTCCTTTCCGAGATGCCGTTCAGTGTCGCGCTGAACGGCATTTTGGTTTTGTGGATGCGCTTGGAAAACACCATAGGCCAGGCTTGATACCGGCTATCGGCAGGCACAGATCGGCTCCGGTGCAGAAAATGCCAGACTCGCTCCAGCCTCAGATTCATCCGCCCGGTATTCATCCACCCGGCTTCATCCTGCTACAACATGCATTCACTGCAAAAATCCGCCGTCGCCGCACTGCTGCTCAATTCCACCCTCTGGGGCCTGTCCTGGACCGGCACGCGCGCGCTGGAGGGCATGGGCCTGCATCCGGTGTGGGCCACGGCCGCCATCTTCAGCGCCTGCGCACTGCTGCTGGTGCTGCTGCGCTGGCGTGAGCTGCCGCGACTGTGGCGCCACCCGACGCTGTGGTGCGTGGGCCTGGCCACGGGCCTGACCAACTGTTCCTTCAACGTTGCGGTGGCCTATGGCGACGTGGTGCGGGTGATCCTGCTGTTCTACCTGATGCCGATCTGGACCGTGATCCTGGCGCGCCTGTTCCTGCACGAAGCCATCACCCCGCGCTCCCTGGCCCGGGTGGCGCTGGGCCTGGGCGGCGCCTTCATCGTGCTCTATCAGCCGCGCCTGGGCCTGCCGCTGCCGCAGAGCCTGCCGGACTGGATGGCCGTGCTCTCCGGTCTGCTGTTTGCCATCACCAACGTCTTGCTGCGGCGCCTGCACGGACTTTCCGATGGCGCCCGCGCCGTCTCCATGCTGGCCGGTAGCGGTGTATTGGCGGGTCTGTTGGGTGTGGGGTTGTCCCTGGCCGGCATGATCGCCTGGCCGCTGCACGTGCCGTTGGCCGCGTGGCCGGTGGTGGGACTGTGGGCAGTGCTGTTCCTGGTATCGAACCTATGTCTGCAATATGGGGTGGCGCGCCTGCCGGCCAACATCACAGCCGTGATCATGCTGGCCGAAATCCTGGTGGCCAGCAGTTCGGCCTGGGTGCTGGGGGCGGCCGGCCTGCGTGCGCAGGACATCGTGGGCGGCATCCTTATTCTGGCCGCGCCCTGGATCGTGCGCGACCGCCGGCCTGCCGTGCAGCCGGCCTGATCAGTCCGCCGGCGCCAGCATCACGCGGTTGCGGCCGGCTTCCTTGGCCTGGTACAGCGCCTGGTCGGCCGCCTTGAGCATGGCCTGCTTGACCTCGCCCGCCGGCCGGCTGCGATCCGGTGGCGACAGCGAGGCCGCGCCGATGGAGGCACTGATCCTCAAGGGATCGCGCGAGCCCTCGATCATGATTCCCCGGCTGCAGACACCGGCGCGGATGCGCTCGGCGATGCGGGCCGCATCGTCACGGGTGGCATGCGTGAGCAGCACCACGAATTCCTCGCCGCCGAAGCGCCCCAGCGCATCCGACAGGCGCAGCTCCTTCTTGATCCGCGCCGCCACCTCGCGCAGCACATCGTCGCCGCTCTGATGCCCGAACTGGTCGTTGACCCGCTTGAAATGGTCGATGTCGATGAACAGGCAGGACAGGGCCGAGCGGTCGCGCTGGCTGCGCGCCACTTCTTCCTGCATGCGTTGTTCGATGTAGCGGCGGTTGTTCACGCCGGTCAGCGGATCGGTCAGGCCGATGTGCTTCAGGCGTTCATTGTTGATGACGTTTTCCAGGCAGACCGCGGCAATGGTGGCCAGCCGTTCGATGAAATCGGTGGCCAGCGAACGGGTGAATCGTTCGCCATAGGCACTGCCCAGCGACAGGTAGCCCAGCAGCCGGTGCTGGCGCACCAGCGGCAGCACCGCCACGCTGACCGGCTGGTAGTGCGGGAACAGCGGGCCGTGCAGCGCCGCCACGTATTCGCCCAGGCGCGGCTTGTCCTCGGGCAGGGCATGCTGGTCATCGATGAAGGCCAGCGGACGCGTCAGGAACAGCAGCTTGGGGAATTCGTTCACGCCGATCTGCAGGTCGCGCAGGATGCGCTGGATCGCATAATCGCCGTCGATCAACGACAGGGTCACCGTCTCCAGGCTGAACACGCCCGGCATCACGGTCAGCATCACATCGATCAGTTCGCGGAATTCGCTGGCGCCGATCAGCTTGAGGTCGAACGCCTGATGGCGCTCGATGATGGACTGGTTGATGTGTGCCTGCTGCAGCAGGTCCTGCAGTTCTGCCCGCAGTTGTTCGTTGTCGGCAATCAGCGATTCCATAGCGATGGTCGATCTCATGTGCTCATCTGCATTTTCCGGCACCCGGCCGGCCCCTTGCCCTGACCGGTCACCCGGCCTCCCAGCGGCCGGTTGCGCTTGTGGCGGCCGGCCTTGCTCTCATGCAATATATCGACAGCATCGGCACCGGCTTGATGCCGCCGCGCCTGATTTTTTACCAGCAAGAAACGTTCCTGTCCCGGCTGCCTGCTCAGGCCGCCTGCGGCGCGAAGAAGCGTGTCCCCATCTCATCCAGGCCCAGCGTGCGCAACACCTCCTGCAGGCGCTCGGCCGGACGGCGGCGCGGCAGGTCGCGGTATTGGGCGATGATCAATTCATTCTTCATCGAATGTTCCCAGCCCACCAGTTCGGTCACGCTGACCTTGTAGCCATGCGCTTCCAGCTGCAGGCAGCGCAGCACATTGGTGACCTGGCTGCCGAATTCGCGGGTATGCAACGGATGGCGCCAGATTTCGGTCAGCGAATTGGCCAGCGACTTGCCCTTGTTGCGGTTCAGGACCGAGGCCACCTCGGCCTGGCAGCACGGCACCAGGACGATGAATTTCGCCTGTTTGGCCAGCGCGAAATGGATGGCGTCGTCGGTGGCGGTGTCGCAGGCATGCAGGGCGGTCACCACGTCGATGCGCTCCGGCAGGCTGGGCGAGCTGATCGAATCGGCCACCGACAGGTTGAGGAAGGACATGCCGCCAAAACCCAGACGTGCCGCCAGGTCCTCGGACTTGCGCACCAGTTCTTCGCGGGTCTCGATGCCGTAGATGCGCGGCGCACCGGCCAGCGCCTTGAAGAACAGGTCGTACAGGATGAAACCGAGGTAGGACTTGCCCGCGCCATGGTCCACCAGGCTCACGTCCGGATGGTCGGCCAGCACTTCCTGCAGCAGCGGTTCGATGAACTGGTAGAGGTGATAGACCTGCTTGAGCTTGCGGCGGCTGTCCTGGTTCAGCTTGCCGTCGCGGGTCAGGATGTGCAGTTCCTTGAGCAGTTCGATGGACTGGCCGGGACGGATCTCATGCGCCTGCGGCGCAGTGTCGGCATGGCCGGTGGCATTGGCTGCACCGGCGGCGTCGGCGGGTTTGCCCCGGCGCTTGTCGCGGCCGGGGGCGCTGGGGGCTTGCTTGCTCATGGTGCTGCACTGGCGAAGAGCCGGCGCGGAGCCGGCGGGTTGGTATCGGGGCGGGACGGGTGGCGCGCGTGCGGGTACAAGTGCAAGTCCAACAAGTGCGCAGCCAGGGCCTGCCGTGGCCGGGCATTTTACCCGATCCCGATGTCAAGCTCGTGAAGTGTCGTCGCCGCGCCAGGCCTGTTGCCAGGCTGCAAACATCCGCGCCAAGGGTCTGCCGACTGGCGGTGAATTCAGCGGCCGCTGAACACCGCTGCGCGTTTCTGCTGGAAGGCCGCAATGCCCTCCTGGCGATCGGCACTGGCCGCCATCAGGGAAAAGGACTTGCGCTCCAACAGCAGCCCGGCCTCCAGCCCCAGTTCGAAGGATTGCAACATGGCCTCCTTGGCCAGGCGCACCGCCAGCGGCGATTTCTGCGCAATGGTGGTGGCCAGCGCCAGGGTGCGGCCCAGGGTGTCGGCATCGTCCACCACCTCGGCCACCAGCCCGGCGCGCAGGGCCTCCTCGGCCGCGATGAATTCACCAGACAGCACCATCTTCATCGCCAGCGGCTTGCCCACCGTGCGGATCAGGCGCTGCGTGCCACCGGCGCCGGGCAGGGTGCCGACATTGATTTCCGGCTGGCCGATGCGGGCGCCGCGCCCGGCGATGGCGATGTCGGCATGCATCAGCAGTTCACAGCCGGCCCCCAGCGCATAGCCGTTCACCGCTGCCAGCAGGGGCTTGGGAAAACGGGCGATGGCGCGCCAGTATTGGGTGCGTACATCAAGCTGGGTGGCGATGGCGTCCTTCTGGATCATTTCGTTGAGATCGGCGCCGGCAGCGAAGGCCTGCTCGTTGCCACTGATCACCACGGTCCGCACGCTGTCGTCAATTTCGGCGCGTGCCAGTTCGCCAGCGATTTCCCGCAGGCTCTGGTTGCGCAGGGCATTGCGCAGCGCCGGCCGGTTCAGGCGCAGATGCAGCACGTGCGGCCCATGCCGTGCCACCAGGATGTCTTCCGGTTCTGGTTGCACCGACATCAGGCCACCCTCTCGATCACCAGCGCGATCCCTTGCCCCACGCCGATGCACATGGTGCAGAGCGCATAGCGGCCGCCGCTGCGTTCCAGCTGGTTGATGGCCGTGGTCACCAGACGCGCACCCGAAGCGCCCAGCGGATGGCCGATGGCGATGGCGCCGCCATTCGGGTTGACGTGGGCGGCATCGTCCGGCAGGCCGAGCGCACGCATCACGGCCAGCCCCTGTGCGGCAAAGGCTTCGTTGAGTTCGATCACATCCATCTGCGCCAGCGTCAGGCCCACTTGCGCCAGCACCTTGCGCACCGCCGGTGCCGGGCCGAAGCCCATGATCCGTGGTGCCACCCCGGCACTGGCCATGCCCAGCACGCGGGCGCGTGGCCGCATGCGGTAGCGGTCGACCGCCTTGGCCGAGGCCAGCAGCAGCGCGCAGGCACCGTCGTTGACGCCGGACGCATTGCCGGCCGTGACCGTGCCATCGGGCCGCACCACGCCCTTGAGTCGGGACAGCGTCGCCAGCGTGGTCTCGGGGCGCGGATGTTCGTCGGTAGCCACGAGCAGCGGATCGCCCTTCTTCTGCGGGATCGCCAGCGGCGCAATCTCTCCCGCGAAGAAGCCGTTCGCCTGCGCCGCAGCCCAGCGTTGCTGGCTGCGCAGGGCGAAGGTGTCCTGGTCGGCGCGAGCGATACCGAATTCCTCGGCCACGTTCTCGGCCGTCTCCGGCATGGAGTCGATGCCGTGTAATGCCTGCATCAGCGGATTGACGAAACGCCAGCCGATGGTGGTGTCGAAGATTGCCGCGCTACGCGAGAAGGCAGTGTCGGCCTTGCCCATCACGAAGGGTGCGCGCGTCATGCTCTCCACGCCACCGGCGATCATCAACTGCACCTCGCCGGAGCGGATGGCGCGGGCGGCCATGCCCACCGCATCCAGGCTGGAGCCGCACAGGCGGTTGATGGTGGTACCCGGTACCTCCAGTGGCAGGCCCGCCAGCAGCCCCGCCATGCGGGCCACGTTGCGGTTGTCCTCGCCAGCCTGGTTGGCGCAACCGTAGAGGATGTCGTCGACCTGGCTCCAGTCCACGCCGGGATTGCGCGCCATCAGGCTGCGTATCGGTGCGGCAGCCAGGTCGTCGGCGCGCACCGCGCCCAATGCGCCGCCGTAGCGGCCGAAGGGTGTGCGGATGGCGTCACAGATGAATGCGTCCATGTGTTTTCTCGTCGCTTGTGTCGTGAAGTTGCGGGGTTCAGGCCGGCACGGCCGGGGAAGAGGTGGCCGCTCCCAAGGCGGGCGCGCCCTCGTTCTTCCTGCGGTTGTCGATCACGCGCCGGGCCTTGCCCACCGAGGAGCGTTCGATCATGCCCGCCGGCACCACGGTGACCTTGGTGGAGATGCCCACATAGGTCTTGATGCTGTGCTGCAGCTCCTTCTCCAGTGCCTCCACATGTTCGATGGAGGCATCCTCGCGCAGTTCGGCGAAGACGCACATGCTGTCCATGTGACCATGGCGCTCGATCTGCAACTGGTATTGCGGCGCCAGTTGCGGCAGCTTCAGGATCAGCTCCTCGATCTGGGTCGGGAACACATTCACCCCGCGGATGATGAGCATGTCATCCGAACGCCCGGTGATCTTGCCGATGCGGCGCATCGAGCGCGAGGTCGGCGGCAGCAGGCGCGTCAGGTCACGGGTGCGATAGCGGATCATGGGCAGCGCCTCCTTCGACAGCGAGGTAAAGACCAGTTCGCCCTCCTCGCCATCGGGCAGCACTTCGCCGGTATCGGGATCGATGATTTCCGGATAGAAGTGGTCTTCCCAGATCACCGGGCCATCCTTGCTCTCGATGCATTCGCTGGCCACGCCCGGCCCCATCACCTCCGACAGGCCATAGATGTCCACCGCATCGATGCCGGCACGTTGCTGGATTTCACCGCGCATGGCATCGGTCCAGGGCTCGGCACCGAAGATGCCGACCCGCAGCGAACTGGCCGCCGGGTCCAGACCCTGGCGCTGGAATTCCTCGATCACGTTGAGCATGTAGGAGGGCGTGACCATGATGATGCTGGGCTTGAAGTCGCGGATCAGCTGCACCTGCTTCTCAGTCTGGCCGCCCGACATGGGGATGACGGTGCAGCCCAGTTTTTCCGCACCGTAGTGGGCACCCAGGCCGCCCGTGAACAAGCCGTAGCCATAGGAAATCTGCACGATGTCACCACGCCGGCCGCCGGCTGCCCGGATCGAGCGCGCCACCACGGTGGCCCAGGTATCGATGTCATTGCGCGTATAGCCGACTACCGTGGGCTTGCCGGTGGTACCACTGGAAGCATGCACCCGCACCACCTGCTCGCGCGGCACCGCGAACAGGCCGAAGGGATAGTGGTCGCGCAGGTCCTGCTTGCCGGTGAAGGGGAAACGGGCCAGGTCCGCCAGGCTCTTCAGGTCGTCCGGATGCACGCCGGCCTGG
This sequence comes from Herbaspirillum sp. BH-1, assembly GCF_002870055.1. Taxonomy (NCBI): domain Bacteria; kingdom Pseudomonadati; phylum Pseudomonadota; class Betaproteobacteria; order Burkholderiales; family Oxalobacteraceae; genus Herbaspirillum; species Herbaspirillum sp. BH-1. The sequence continues at coordinate 127,541 of NZ_PKOI01000013.1, forward strand.
TCGAAGGCGTGGCGATAGTGCGGCACATTGTCGTAGGCATGCCGGAGCGACCACTTCAAACGCTGCAGTTGCAGCGCCTGCAGCTCGTCGCGGCTGGCGGTCTCGATGGCGTCCAGCTCGCCGGGTTGGGGATTGCGGGTGGTCATGCTCGTCTCCAGTCTCGTTGTCATTGTTCGGGATGTTCTGGTTCTGGTGGTGCGGTGGTGCTGCCGTAGATGCGGCTGTCGGTGGGGCCGTAGGTGCGACCGGGTGGGGTCAAGGCGCGGCGTGCAGGCCGGTGATCACCTCCCCCTTGATGCGATAGGACTTGCCCCGGAACAGCGCGATCAGCTTGCCGTCTTGGTTGTTCACGGTGATGTCGTAGACACCGGTACGCCCGCTCAGCGAGCGTTCCTGCGCTTCGGCGGTCAGCACATCGTTGCGCAGGGCCGGCGCCACGTACTCGATGCTGCACCCCGATGCCACGGTGTTGAGGTTACGGCTGTTGCAGGCAAACGCAAAGCAGCTGTCGGCCAGTGCAAAGATGAAGCCGCCATGGCAGGTGGCATGGCCGTTGAGCATGTCGCTGCGCACCAGCATGCTCATGCGTGCGCGGCCCGGCGCGATGGCCAGGATCTTCATGCCCAGTCCCTGGGAAGCGTTGTCACGCGGGTACATGGCCTGGACCGTGGCCTCGGCCAGGGTTTGCGGGTCCGGCCCGGTGTCCGGGGTGCAGGTGGAAAGTGCGGTCTCATTCATGGAATTTCCTCTTTGCGGCTTGCAGGCGTTGCAGCAGCGGCGAGACGCGGTAGCGGTCCTCGCCATAGGTGGCGCTGAGCCGTTGCAGCACCTTGACCACGTTATCCACACCGATCGCATTGGCCCATTCCAGCGGTCCAAGCGGATAGTTCAAGCCCTTCTGCATGGCCATGTCGGCGTCGGCGGCGCTGCACACGCCCTGGTTGACGGCATCGGCGGCTTCGTTGATCAGCATGCAGACGGTGCGCATGACGATCATCCCCGGCACATCGTCCATCGGCGAGAGTGCGAAGCTGCAGGCCTGCAATACCCCGGCCACGGCCTGATAGGCGCGCGGGCTGCACTGGTCGGACCGGGTCACCGCCAGCCGGCTGGTGGTGGCATAGTCCAGCGCCAGGTCCACCAGCACCACGTCAGGCATGTCGTAGTCGTAGGATTGCTGGGTGGCGGTGCGCCCTTCGGTGACGTACAGCCGTCCGGGGCCAGCCTTCAGGAGCAGGTTGTCGGCGCGTGCCCCATGGTATTCAATGCGGCCCTTCTTGTAGCGCTTCCGGATGACTTCCACCAGCGGATGGGGGCCGAAGATCTGCAGTGCCACCGGAGGCACGCTGCAAGTCAATTCGTCGTCGATCGGAGGTGGTACGTGCTCCGGACCGTGGTGATAGAAACCGCGCCCGGTCTTGCGGCCGAGATACCCCGCATGCACCAGTTCCTGCTGGATCAGCGACGGTGTGAAGCGCGGATCATTGAAGCAGGCCTGGAACACCGATTGGGTGACCGCGAAATTGACATCGTGGCCGATCAGGTCCATCAGCTCGAACGGCCCCATGCGAAAACCACCGGATTCACGCATCACGGCATCGATGGTGGCCGGCCGGGATGCCCGCTCGTTGAGGACCCGCAGGCCTTCGGCGTAATATGGACGGGCCAGGCGATTGACGATGAAGCCTGGCGTGGAACTGGCAAACACCGGCGTCTTGCCCCAGGCGAGGGCGGTGTCGTGCACGCATTGCACCGCGGCGGCGTCGCTGGCCAGGCCGCGGATGACTTCCACCAGCTCCATCTGCGGCACCGGGTTGAAGAAATGCATGCCGACCAGGCGTTGCGGGTGGCGCAGGGAGGCGGCGATGCGCGTGATCGAGATCGACGAGGTATTGCTGGCCAGGATGCATTCCGGGCTGACGATGTCTTCCAGCTTGCCGAACAGTTCCTGCTTGGCCGGCAACTGCTCGACGATGGCTTCGATCACCAGCCCGGCACAGGCCAGTTCCCGCAGAGACGTGGCCGGGGCCAGGCAGTCATTGGCCTTCTCGGCCTGCTCCCTGGTGATCTTTCCCCGGCTGGCCAGGCGGTCCAGGCCGAGGCGGATGCTGGCGATGGCACGGGCGCAGGCACCTTCGCCGCTGTCGTAGATCAGCACGGGGTGCCCGGCGGTGGCCGCGACCTGGGCGATGCCGGCGCCCATGGTGCCGCCGCCGACCACGGCAACGGTGGTGTCCACGGGTAGCGCCCGCGCTCCCGGTTGCGACTGTGGCGCCAGTCGCGACCGTTGCGTGACGCGTAGATATTTCGGTGTGCGTTCTGCCTCCATCTCACTGCCCCGTAAAGTGTGGCGCACGCTTTTCCTGGAAGGCGGCCACGCCCTCCCGGTAATCACGGCTATGGCCGAGGGTGCGCATGGTGTCGCGCTCCAGGTCCAGTTGCTGTTCCAGCGTGTGCGCCGGGCTACGGTACAGGGTGGCCTTGGTCGCGGCCAGACCCAGGGTAGGCGCGCTGGCGAAATGGCGGGCCATGGCGCGGGCCTGTTCCATCAGCTGTGCATCGTCCACGCATTTCCAGATCAGTCCCCATTGCTCGGCCTGTTCGGCGCTGATCTTCTCGCCCAGCAGCGCCATGCCCATGGCGCGCGCGGTGCCGACCAGGCGCGGCAGGAAATAGGTGCCGCCGGTATCGGGGATGAGTCCCAGCTTGCAGAACACTTCGACGAAGCTGGCCGAGCGTGCCGCGATCACGATATCGCAGGCCAGCGGCAGGTTGGCGCCGGCCCCCGCGGCGACGCCATTGACGGCGCAGATCACCGGAAAGCGCAGGGCGCGCAGCGATTTCACCAGCGGGGCGTAATACTGATCGATGGAGTGGCCCAGGTCGACGCCTGCGCTGCCTTCGTCACCGGGCTTGACGGCGCGGTCGCCCAGGTCCTGGCCGGCGCAGAAACCGCGTCCGGCGCCGGTCAGCAGCAGCACACGCACCTCGGGATCGGCTTTCAGCTTGTCGATGGCCTCGCGCAGTTCCAGATGCATCGCCACCGTGAAGCTGTTGAGCTTGTCGGGACGATTGAGGGTGATGACGGCGACGCCGTCCTGTTTCTCGAAGAGGATGGTTTGATAGCTCATGGCATGGAGGGAGGAGAGATCAGTGGGCCCGGATCAGTTGTCCTGGTCGAAGTCCAGCAACAGCTTGTCGGTGACCGGGAAGGACTGGCAGCTCAGGACGAAGCCACGGGCGATCTCGTAGTCTTCCAGCGCGTAGTTGGCGTCCATGTCGACCTTGCCCTCCACCACCTTGCAGCGGCAGGTGGCGCATACGCCGCCCTTGCAGGAGTGGCGCAGGTCGATGCCGCTCTTGAGGCCCGCTTCCAGCACCGACTCCTTTTCCTTGTCCATGGTGAAGACATTGTGGGTGCCGTCCACGATCACCGTCACCTCGCACTGGCTGCTGCCGATCACCGGGCGCGCTGCGTGGTTGCGCGCCGGCACGCTGGCGGCGAACAGTTCGGTCTTGATCTGCGACTTTGGCAGGCCGTGCGCCTGCAGCGATTCACCGATGGCGTCCACCATCTGCTGCGGGCCACACAGGAAGGCGGCGTCGATATCGTCCAGCCTGATCCAGGACGCCAGGAAGGCATCGCACTTGGCGCGATCGATGCGGCCATTGAACAGTTCCACATCCTGCTGCTCGCGGCTCATCACGTAGACCACGTTCAGGCGGTCCAGGTAGCTGTCCTTCAGATCGCTCAGTTCGTCCTTGAAGATCACCGAGGACGACGCCCGGTTGGCATAGACCAGCGTGAACCGGCTGCGCGGCTCGGTCAGCAGGGTGGTCTTGATGATGGACATCATCGGCGTGATGCCGCTGCCGGCGGCAAAGGCCAGGTAGTGCTTGCGGTTGGCCGCATCCAGCGGCACATTGAACTGCCCCATGGGCGGCATGACCTCGATCTGCTGGCCGGCCTGCAGGTGGTCATTGGCCCAATTGGAAAACAGCCCGCCCGGCGCGCGCTTGATGGCCACCCGCAGGCGCCTTTCCTGCACGGCCGAACAGATCGAGTAGGAGCGGCGCAGCTCCTCGCCATTGACCTGCGAGCGCAGCGTCAGGTGCTGGCCCGGCAGGTAGGAAAAGCTGTCCTGCAATTCGCCGGGAACGGCGAAGGAGACCACGATGGTGTCGCGCGTATCCTGCTTCACGCTGTCGATGGTCAGTGGATAGAATTTGCTCATGTTGTTGTGCCTTCTGTCATGTTCTGGGTGGGACCGGGTGCCACGCTGCGGTCCGGTTCAGTGGGCCTTGAAATAGTCGAATGGCTCGCGGCAGTCCTTGCACTGGTACAGCGCCTTGCACGAGGTCGAACCGAACTGGCTCACGCACACGGTCTGTGTCGATCCGCAGTGCGGGCAGGGCACTTTCGGCGCGGCGTGACGCTGCGGGCTGATACCGCCGATGTCGATCACCTGTTGTGCCGGCGGGGCGATGCCGTAGTGGTTGAGGTTGCGGCGGCCTTTCTCGCTCATCCAGTCGGTGTTCCACGCTGGTGCCAGCTGGGTGCGCACACTGACCTGGGCTACACCATGCTGCTGCAGCGTGCTCACGATGTCTGCCGCGATCACGCCCATGGCCGGGCAGCCGGAGTAGGTGGGCGTGATCACCACCGTGCAGTGCATCTGCTGCGCCGGGTCGTGCTGCAATTGCACCGCACGCACGATGCCCAGGTCGACCACCGAGATCGCCGGGATCTCGGGATCGGCGATCTGGTCCAGCCAGTGCCAGATCTGCGCTTGCAGCGCCTCCAGGTCGCTCTCCGCCTGCGCGGGAAGCGGCCTGGCCTGGATTGCCGGGCTCACGCTCACCACGCCGCTCCGGGATAGCTGCGCTGCAGGAACTGCATTTCCGCCAGCAGGTAGCCGAGATGTTCGGTATGCCGGCCCTGCTTGCCACCGCTCTGCATCCACAGTCCGGCCGCCGGGATGCGCAGGGTGGCCAGTTGCAGGACCTCGGTCACATGCTGCTGCCACTTCTGCTGCAGTTCATCCAGGGCAGGCGCCAGGCCCTGTTGCTGCATCGCCGTGTCCAGCGCGTCGGGCGTGAACAGTTCACCGGTGTACATCCACAGATCATCGATGGCGGCCTGCATGCGACGGTGGCTTTCCTCGGTGCCATCGCCCAGGCGGACCACCAGGTCCGTGCTACGGCGCACGTGATAGGTCACCTCCTTCAAGCATTTCTGGGCGATCTCGACGATGCGGGCATCGTCGGACTGGCACAGGCCCTGCAGCAGGAAGTAGTGCCACACATCGAACAGGAACTGGCGCGCCAGCGTATCGGCATAGCTGCCGTTAGGCAGCTCCACCAGCAGCAGGTTGTGGAACTGGTGGGCGTCGCGCAGGAAGGCCAGCTGGTCTTCGCTGCGGCCCTGTCCCTCCAGCTCGCCGGCATAGCTCAGCCACAGGCGGGCCTGGCCGATCAGGTCCAGCGAGACGTTGATCAGGGCCATGTCCTCTTCCAGCGCCGGCCCCTTGCCGCACCATTCGGAGAGGCGTTGCGAGAGCACCAGGACGTTGTCGCCCAGGCGTCGCACGTAATCGGTTTTGCTTGTCATGTCGGGCTCCGGTTCAGAGGTTCTTCAGTTCGGCCGGCATGGGAAAGAAGGTCGGGTGGCGATAGACCTTGCTGTTGGACGGCTCGAACAGCGGCGCCTTGTCACCCGGGCTGGAGGAGACGATGTCGGCGGCGCGCACCACCCAGATGCCCACGCCTTCGTTGCGGCGGGTGTAGACATCGCGGGCATTGTTGATGGCCATCTCGCCATCGGGGGCATGCAGGCTGCCGACGTGTTTATGGGCCAGACCGTGCTGGCTGCGGATGAAGACTTCCCAGAGAGGCCATTCCTTGCTCATGATCGATTTCCTTGTTGGCGGGCCGCGCAGGGGGCGGCCACTGGCATTGTTGTGAATTGAAGCGAAAGGGATTGAAGATCGGACAGTCGACGGATCAGGCGGCCTTGCGGGTGGCCTGTTTGTCGGCGTGCGCTACCAGGGCATCGCGGAACCAGGCACCGTCCTCGTAGGCCTGCCTGCGGGTGGACAGGCGCTCGCGGTTGCAGGGGCCATTGCCGCGCACGACGTTGTGGAATTCGTCCCAGTCGATCTGGCCGAAGTCGTAGCGACCGCGTTCTTCGTTCCACTTCAGATCGGGGTCGGGCACGGTCAGGCCCAGGTATTCGATCTGCGGAATGGTCTGGTCGACCATGCGCTGGCGCAGTTCATCATTGGAGAACAGCTTGATGCGCCACTGCATCGATTGCGCGCTGTGCACCGAGGTCGCATCGGACGGGCCGAACATCATCAGTGCCGGCCACCACCAGCGGTTCAGCGCGTCCTGCGCCATCTGCTTCTGCTCGGGGGTGCCACGACACAGCGCCAGCATGATGTCGTAGCCCTGGCGGGCGTGGAAGGATTCTTCCTTGCACACCCGCACCATGGCACGCGAGTAGGGACCGAAGGAACACCGGCACAGCGGAATCTGGTTGATGATGGCCGAGCCATCCACCAGCCAGCCGATGGCGCCCATGTCGGCCCAGTTCAGGGCCGGGTAGTTGAAGATGCTGGAATACTTGGCACGACCGGCGTGCAATTCGGCCAGCAGGTCTTCGCGGGATACACCTAAGGTCTCGGCGGCGCTGTACAGGTACAGGCCATGGCCGGCCTCGTCCTGGATCTTGGCCAGCAGGATGGCCTTGCGTTGCAGCGTGGGCGCACGCGTGACCCAGTTGCCCTCGGGCAGCTGGCCGACGATTTCCGAGTGCGCGTGCTGCGAGATCTGGCGTACCAGGGTCTTGCGATACGCCTCTGGCATCCAGTCCTTGGGCTCGATCTTGACGCCCGCATCGATGCGCGCCTGGAACGCCAGTTCTTCCGGCGACATCTCCTCGGCTTTGCGCACCTGGGTCAGGCCGGTGTCTACCATCTGTGCATACATGGTACTTCTCCGTGAAAGGGTTGCACGCTGAGCGACGGGCGAACGAGGTCCTGACCGCATTGGCCCGCTTCAGGTGGGTGAAACAGAAAAGCAAAAAAGCTGAAAAGCTGAAAAGCTGAAAAAACTGCTGAATCGAAAATCGTTAAAACTGTCCTGTCGCAGCGCTACGCGCGCCTGGCGGCGATCAAGGGCTGGACCCGGGGCGCGGCAAGCACCGGCCGGTTCTCCTCGATCTCGCTCAACGGGCTGACCTCGCGCAGACTGCGCAGGCTGCGCCGGGTCAGGTCGTGATACGTGCTGGTACCGGTCTGCTTCCAGGCCATCTCCTCGGGCGAGAGTTCGCGCACCACCTTGGCCGGCAGGCCAGCCACCAGCGTGCGCGGCGGCACCTGCATGCCGGCCCGTACGAAGGCACAGGCCGCCACGATGGCCTGCTCGCCCACCACCGCCTCATCCATGACCACTGCGTTCATGCCTACCAGCGCATCGCGTTGCACGGTGCAGCTGTGCAGCACCGCGCCGTGGCCGATGTGGCCGTTTTCCCCGACCACCGTGTCGTGACCGGGAAAGCCGTGGATCACGCAGGTGTCCTGCACATTGGCACCACGCTGCAGCACGATGCGACCGAAGTCGCCGCGCAGGCAGGCCGCCGGGCCGACATAGCAATCGGCACCGACGATGACGTCGCCGATCAATACCGCCGTGGGATGCACATAGGCCGTGGGGTCGACCACCGGAATCACATCTTCGATTGCATAGCTGGGCACCGCGTCTCCTTGTGCAGCGGCCCTTGCCGGGCTGCGCCGCCTTGTCGTTGCAGCGAAACTGGCTGGCTTGTCCGCTGCTTTCTTCCTGGCTGAAGGCGGGAAAAAAGCATTTGCCTGTCGCTGTTTTTTAGGGAATAATAATTTCGACCGACCGGTTGGTCAATAATGTTTTTGAAGTTTTTCCTGACCGGTATCGGAAAGTTTGGGATGCACCGATGGTCGGGCAGGGCAGCTGGAGAGGTCGGACGCTGTGCTGGTTGCAGATGTTGCGTAGATGTTTCGTAAGAGTTTTGATTTACGGCACAATCATGACTTTGCGGAAATATCGAAGAGGACGCACTTATGCCACGCAAGCGTGCAGCGGGATACGACAACCAGCGCGAGACCATCATCGAACAGGCGGCAGCCTTGTTCGCGCGCAACGGTTTCGCCGGCACATCGATGAATGAAGTGGCACTGGCATGTGGCCTGTCCAAGGCCTCGCTGTATCACTACTACACCGACAAGCATCAACTGTTGATGACCATCTGCGAAGGCCATATCGACCGCCTGTGCGCTCTGGTCGATGAAGTGGCCCAGCAGGACCTGCCACCCGAGCCACGCCTGCGCCTGCTGATCCAGCGCTTCGTGGAGGAATACCGCGACGCCCAGAACGAGCATCGCGTACTGACCGAGGACGTGCGCTTCCTGACGCCGGACGACCAGGAAAGCATCCTGGCCGGCGAACGCAAGGTGGTCAAGGCAGTGGCCGATGCCATGTGCGCGGTGCGCCCGGAGCTGGATCGCAGTCGCATGGCCAAGCCGCTGGCGATGCTTCTGTTCGGCATGATCAACTGGATGTTCATGTGGCTCAAGCCCGATGGCGAGCTGACCCATGAGCGCATGGCGGTGGTCGTGTCCGATCTGTTGTTCGGGGGTATCGGCGCCGTGGGCCTGGACGGCGTCCCCAGGAAGAAACGATGACGTGAGCCCTTGATCGGTCGCGTCATTGCAGGCATGCAACACCACAATGACAACACCATCAAGGAGACTCCATGCCGTACCGCTTGCCCTCTATTTGTCCACCTCGACTGCCGTTTTTCCGTCCGCTGTTTGCACTGGTCCTGGCCGGCTGCATGCACGTTGCCCACGCCGACATCAACGTCGGCGTCACCGTCTCCACCACCGGTCCGGCCGCCTCGCTGGGCATTCCGGAGAAGAACACCATCGCGCTGCTGCCGACCACCATCGCCGGGCAGAAGATCAACTACATCGTCCTCGACGACGCCTCCGACACCACGCAGGCGGTCAAGAATGCACGCCGCTTCGTCACCGAAAACAATGTCGATGTCATCGTCGGTTCTTCCGTCAGCCCCAACTCGATCTCGATGATCGAGGTCGCCGCCGAAGCGCAGACGCCGATGATCTCGCTGGCCGCTGCGGCCCGCATCGTCGAGCCCATGGACGCCAAGAAGAAGTGGGTCTTCAAGACCCCGCAGAATGACATCATGATGTCGCTGGCCATCGCCCGCGACATGGTGGCGCGTGGCTATCAGCGTGTGGCCTTCATCGGCTACGCCAATGCCTACGGTGAAGGCTGGTACGAGGAATTCAAGAAGGCTGCCGGCCTGAAGAAGCTGGAACTGGTGGCCAACGAACGCTTCGCTCCGACCGATACCTCGGCCACTGCACAAGCCCTGAAACTGGTGGCGGCCAAGCCGGATGCGATCCTCATCGCCGCCTCCGGCACCCCGGCCGTGGTCCCGCAGCGTGCTCTCAAGGAGCGCGGCTTCAAGGGCCAGATCTACCAGACCCATGGCGTGGCCAATGCCGACTACCTGCGGGTGGGCGGCAAGATGCTGGACGGCACCCTGCTGCCGGCCGGCCCGGTGCTGGTGGCGGCGCAACTGCCGGCTACCAATCCCATCCGCAAGGTGGCGCTGGACTATACCGCCCGCTATGAGGCCGCCCACGGCAAGGACAGTGTCTCCCTCTTCGGCGGTTATGCCTGGGATGCCGGCGTGCTGCTGCAATCGGCCATTCCCGTGGCAATGAAGCGTGCCAAGCCCGGTACCCCGGAGTTCCGCGCCGCCCTGCGCGACGCGCTGGAAGCCACCCGTGAAGTGACCGGCGTACACGGCGTCTACAACATGTCGGCCAGCGACCACCTGGGTCTGGACCAGCGCGCCTCGGTGATGGTCAAGATCGTCGATGGCGCCTGGCAATACCAGCCCTGATCCGCTTTGCAGGTCGGCCTCTTCAGGCCATTTGATACCCATGCCGGCCATGCACCCGGGCTGACCTTCAGCCGGGTGCGCCAGCATCTTCACGTCTACAGGAGTTCCCATGACGGTACGTACACCGCAGCTACAGAGTTTCATTGCCGGCCGCTGGCTCGGCGAGAGTCCCGCCCAGATCTTGCACAGCGCCGTCAACGGCCGCGCCGTCGCATCCACCCACGCCGAGGCGATCGACTTCGGTGAAGCACTGGATCACGCCCGCCAGCAGGGGCTGCCCGGCCTGCTGGCGCTGGACTTCCAGCAACGCGCCGCCCGCCTCAAGGCCCTGGCGAAATACCTGACCGAACACAAGGAGACGCTCTACGCCATCTCCGCCCACACCGGCGCCACCCGCGCCGATAGCTGGATCGACATCGAAGGCGGTAGCGGCACGCTGTTCACCTATGCCAGCATCGGCACCAATGAATTTCCGTCCTCCAACCTGCTGCATGAGGGGCCGGCCTTTGCGCTGGGCAAGCAGGGTCGCTTCGCCGGCAGCCACATCCTGGTACCGCGCGGCGGCGTGGCGGTGCATATCAATGCCTTCAACTTCCCGGTCTGGGGCATGCTGGAAAAATTCGCGCCGAGCTTCCTGGCGGGCATGCCCTGCATCGTCAAGCCGGCCACCGCCACCAGCTATCTGGCCGAGGCGGCAGTGCGGCTGATCCAGCAATCCGGGCTGCTGCCGGCCGGCAGCCTGCAGCTGGTGATCGGCAGCACCGGTGACCTGCTGGATCGCCTGCAGCCGCAGGACGTGGTGACCTTCACCGGCTCGGCCGACACCGCCGCCCGCCTGCGCGTCCACCCCAATCTGGTTGCCAATGCCACTCCCTTCAACGCCGAGGCCGATTCGCTGAACTGCGCCATCCTTGGCCCGGATGTCGGCGCGGACGATGAAGAGTTCGAGCTCTTCGTCAAGGAAGTGGCGCGCGAGATGACCACCAAGGCCGGCCAGAAATGCACCGCCATCCGGCGCGCCATCGTGCCGCGCCAGCAGGTCGATGCCGTGGCTGAACGGCTGGCAGCGCGGTTGCGCAAGATCGTGGTCGGCGACCCGGCGCTGGAGTCGGTGCGCATGGGGCCGCTGGCTTCCCGCGACCAGCAGCGCGATGTCGAGCAACGGTTGGCGCTGTTGAAGCAGGGCGCCGACATCCTGCTCGGTGCCGGCACGGCATTCCAGCCGCAGGGCGAGGGTGTGGCCGAGGGCGCCTTCTTCGCGCCGACCCTGCTGCTGGCACGCGACACGGCCGCCGGCAGCCCGGTGCATGAAGTCGAGGCCTTTGGCCCCGTCAGCACCCTGTTGCCCTACGACGACCTGGACGAAGCCCTGGCCCTGGCCGCCCGCGGACGCGGCAGCCTGGTGGCCAGCCTGGTCACGCGCACGCCCGCCGTGGCGGCGCGCGTCATTCCTGCGGCCGCCGCCTGGCATGGCCGCCTGCTGGTATTGGATCGCGAATCGGCACCGGAATCCACCGGCCATGGTTCACCATTGCCGCAGCTCAAGCACGGCGGCCCCGGTCGTGCCGGTGGCGGCGAAGAACTGGGCGGGGCGCGGGCGGTCAAGCATTACCTGCAGCGTAGTGCGGTGCAGGGTTCGCCCACCATGCTGGCGGCGGTGGTCGGCGAGCATGTGCGCGGCGCCCAGGTCCGTGAATCGGACATCCACCCCTTCCGTCACTATTTCGAAGACCTGCAGATCGGCGATTCGCTGAGCACCCATCGACGCACCGTCACCGAGGCTGACATCGTGAATTTCGGCTGCCTCTCCGGTGACCATTTCTACATGCACTTCGACGACATCTCGGCACGCCAGTCGCCCTTCGGCAAGCGCATCGCCCACGGCTACTTCGTGCTCTCGGCGGCGGCCGGGCTGTTCGTCTCGCCGGCACCCGGGCCGGTGCTGGCCAACTACGGGCTGGATACGCTGCGCTTCGTCAAGCCGGTCGGCATCGGCGACACCCTGCGTGCCCGCCTGACCTGCAAGCGCAAGATCGACCGCAACAAGAAGGACGCCAATGGCCAGGGGCAGGGCGTGGTCGCCTGGGATGTGGAGGTCAGCAACCAGGATGACGAACTGGTCGCGTCCTACGACATCCTGACCCTGGTGGCCAAGCGACCGGTGGCCGCATAGTCGGACGAGTGAACGCCTGGATGTCGGCGGTCACCGACTGCGTAAATGATATAAAAAATATAAACGGCTCGACGGAGCCGGAGACCTGCCCGGCCAGCCGCAGCCAGAACTGCGAGGCCCGGGCAGAACAGGAGGAGACAAATGGATGCAAGCATATTGACCGTGCTGGTGCAGGACGGCATCACCACCGGCGCCATCTATGCGCTGTTGTCGCTGGCGCTGGTGCTGGTGTTTTCGGTGACGCGGGTGATCTTCCTGCCGCAGGGCGAGTTCGTGGCCTTCGGTGCCTTGACACTGGCGGCGATCCAGAACGGCCAGGCTCCCGGCACGGCCGTGCTGTTGCTGGCGCTGGGCGGCGTGACGCTGGCGGTGGAAGCCGGCAGCGCATTGCGCCTGCCGCAATCCCGCGCGCGCCTGCGGCGCCGCTGGCCCTGGATGCTGGCCACGCAGGTACTGGTGCCGCTGCTGGTGGTCGCAATCACCCGTTACGTCGACCTGCAGACACTGGCCATGCCGCTGCAGATCCTGCTGGCACTGCTTATCGTGGTGCCGATGGGGCCGATGATCTATCGCGTGGCCTACCAGCCGCTGGCGCATTCCAGCGTGCTGGTGCTGTTGATCGTCTCGCTGGGCGTACACCTGGCCATGGTCGGGCTGGGGCTATTGATGTTCGGGCCGGAAGGCAGCAATACCCGGCCCTTCACCGATCTGCAGTTCAACCTGGGCGAGAGTCCCGTGTCGGGACAGAGCGTGATCGTGCTGGTGACGGTGGCGGCGCTGATCGCGGTGATCTATCTCTTCTTCGAACGTACGCTCACCGGCAAGGCCTTGCGTGCCACCGCCGTCAACCGGCTCGGCGCCAGGCTGGTGGGCGTGGGCATCAACCAGGCCGGCAAGCTGTCCTTTGCGATGGCGGCCGGCATCGGTGCGCTGTGCGGCATCCTGATCGCGCCCTTCACCATCGTCAATTACGAATCGGGTTTCATCATCGCCCTGAAGGGCTTCGTGGGGGCCATCTTCGGCGGACTGGCCAGCTATCCGCTGGCGGCGCTGGGTGCGGTCTCGGTGGGCCTGGTCGAGAGCTTTTCCTCATTCTGGGCCAGCTCGTTCAAGGAATTGATCGTCTTCACGGTCATCCTGCCCATCCTGCTATGGCGGTCACTGACCAGCCACCACATCGACGAAGAAGCCTGAGGTCTCCACCATGCCATCCTTAATGACTCATCGCGCCGCTTTGCCGGCGCTGTTCTTCGCCATCGTGCTGGCCCTGCCACAACTGGGCCTGCCGCCGTTCTGGGTGACCCTGCTGTCCTATGTCGGCCTGTATGCCGTCGTTGCCCTGGGACTGGTCTTGCTGACCGGCGTGGCCGGCCTGATCTCGTTCGGGCAGGCGGCCTTCGTCGGCATCGGCGCCTACACCACCGCCTATCTCACCACGCAATTCGGCCTCTCGCCCTGGGTCGGCCTGTTGGCCGGTATCGCCCTGACCGCCTGCTCGGCGCTGGTGATCGGCGCGCTGACCATGCGCATCTCCGGCCACTATCTCCCCTTGTCCACGATTGCCTGGGGGCTGTCGCTGTACTACCTGTTCGGCAATCTGGAGATGCTGGGCAAGCATGACGGTATCAATGGCATCCCCGCGATCAGCATCGGCAGCTTCGAGTTCGGCAACGGTGGCTCGATGTATCTGTTGATCTGGGGCGTGGTGATCCTGGCGCTGGTTTCGGTCGTCAACTTCCTCGACTCGCGCGCCGGTCGTGCGGTGCGGGCGCTCAAATATGGGTACGTCATGCCCGAGTCCATGGGTGTGGATACCGCCCGGCTGAAGATCGTCATCTTCGTCTATGCCGCCGTACTGGCGGGCATCTCGGGCTGGCTCTACGCGCATCTGCAACAGGCGGTCAATCCCACGCCCTTCGGACTGAAATACGGCATCGACTACCTGTTGATGGTGGTGGTGGGCGGTGCCGGCCATGTCTGGGGCGCGTTGCTGGGCGCGGGATTGCTGGCGGTGTTGAGCAACTTCCTGCAGGAGTGGCTGCCAGGCCTGTTGGGGAGCGGCGGCAACTTCGAGGCCATCGTCTTCGGCATTGCCCTGGTGATCTTCCTGCAGTTCGCCAACGAAGGCCTGTGGCCGCGCCTGCAGGCGCGCTTTGGCCAGCGCCGGGTGCACAGCTTGCGAACCGGTGGCGCACCGCTGGCGCAGTTGCCCAAGCCGCAGCGGGGAGAAGTCATCCTGCAGGTCGAATCGGCCCGTAAGCAGTTCGGCGGACTGGTGGCGGTCAACGACGTCAGTTTCGCGGTCAAGGCTGGTGAGATCGTCGGCCTGATCGGGCCGAACGGCGCCGGCAAGTCGACCACCTTCAACCTCGTGACCGGTGTGTTGTCGATCACCAGCGGCAAGCTCGACTATCGCGGCCAGTCATTGGCGGGATTGTCGTCACGGGAAATCTGCAGCCGCGGCATCGCCCGCACCTTCCAGCATGTGCGCCTGGTGCCGGGCATGAGCGTACTGGAGAACGCTGCCATGGGGGCCTTCCGTCGTGGTGAACATGCCCCCCAGCGCGGCATCCTCGCCAGCCTGGTGCGCGCCAATGCATCCGAGGAGGCGCGCATCCTGCAGGAAGCCCGTCACCAGCTGGAGCGCGTCGGCCTGGGCAACATGCTGGACCGGCCTGCCGGCAGCCTGGCGCTGGGCCAGCAGCGCATTCTCGAAATCGCTCGCGCACTCTGCTGCGACCCCGCGCTGCTCCTGCTGGACGAGCCCGCCGCCGGCCTGCGCCTGAAGGAGAAGCAAGCCTTGGCAGCCCTGCTGGACAAGCTGCGCGGCGAAGGCATGGCGGTGCTGCTGGTGGAGCATGACATGGACTTCGTCATGCAATTGACCGACCACATCGTGGTCATGGAATTCGGCACCAAGATTGCCGAGGGCACGCCGGCTCAGATCCAGGTCCACCCGGCCGTGCTGGAAGCCTATCTCGGAGGAGCCCAATGATGACCGCCGCCACCATGAGCCTGCCGCTGCAGGAGCAGGCCGAAGTACGCACTGCCGTTGCCCCGGTCCTGCTGGAGGTCAGTGGCCTCTCGGCCCGCTACGGCAAGGTCGCCGCGCTCAGCGAGGCCACGCTGTCCCTGCGGGCCGGCCAGATCGTCACCGTCATCGGCCCCAACGGCGCCGGCAAGTCCACCCTGCTCAACGCCATGATGGGCGCGCTGCCCACGGGCGCCACGGCCAGCGGCAGGATCGTCTTCCAGGGCGAGGATGTGGGGCGGATGGAGATCGAAGAGCGCGTCGCACGCGGCCTCTCGCTGGTGCCGGAAAAGCGCGAACTGTTTGCCAGCATGACGGTGGAAGACAACCTGCTGCTGGGGGCCTACAAGCGTCGTCGCCATGGCGAAGCGGGTTACCTGGATCAGCAGGATTTCGTGTACACCCTGTTCCCGCGCCTGAAGGAACGCCGCAAGCAGGCCGCCGGCACGCTCTCCGGCGGAGAACGCCAGATGCTCGCGGTAGGCCGTGCATTGATGGCCAAACCGCAGGTGTTGATGCTGGATGAGCCCAGCCTGGGCCTGGCACCATTGGTGACGCGCGAGATTCTTGCCATCATCAGCCAGCTGCGCAGTACCGGCGTGGCGACCTTGCTGGTGGAACAGAATGCGCGGGCGGCATTGCAGGTGGCTGATTATGGCTATGTGCTGGAGATGGGGGAGATTGTCTGCGAAGGGCCGGCGGCGGTGCTGGGGGCAGATGGACGGATTGTGGAGAGTTATCT
>NZ_PKOI01000014.1:0-139122 GCF_002870055.1 Herbaspirillum sp. BH-1
ATGTCTGCCTTCAGCTCGCCGGCCTTACCGCCGTCAGCGAATGCGTCCGTGGCTATGCCCGGGCGCATTTTGCGTTGTTGCCGGGCATCATTCTGGAATGATCCTGCAGCCGGTGCATTGATCAAATCGTCGCAGCGACGTGTGCGGAAATGCTGCAATGCGGCAGCGAAGCGTTACAATGCTTGTGATGTTGAAAAAAGAATAAGTTTCGCGGACTGGCACTGCGGTCTTGTGTTGCCTCGCGTTCCCCCCGCGTTCCCCCGCGTTTCCCCGTTTCTACTGCTATCCATTCATCCATAAAAGACACCATGAGTAGCGTCAATCCCCTCGCCGGCAAACGTGCCGCACCTTCCGCCCTGGTCAACCTGCCGGTGCTGCTGTCGAACTATTACAGCCTGCGTCCGGATGTGTCCGTGCCGGCGCACCGGGTCGCCTTCGGTACTTCCGGTCATCGCGGCAACGCCAATGCCCACAGCTTCAACGAGTGGCACGTGCTGGCCATCACCCAGGCCATCTGCGACTACCGCAAGGAGCAGGGCTTCAAGGGGCCGCTGTTCCTCGGCATCGATACCCATGCCTTGTCCGAACCGGCCTGGCACAGCGCGCTGGAGGTGCTGGCGGCCAACGAAGTGGTGACCATGCTGGCCGAGGGCAGCCCCTACGCCCCCACCCCGGCCGTCTCGCATGCCATCCTCACGCACAACCGCGTGCACCGCGACAAGCTGGCCGACGGCATCGTGGTCACGCCGTCCCACAATCCGCCCGACAACGGCGGCTTCAAGTACAACATGCCCAATGGCGGCCCGTCCGACTCCGATGTCACCGGCTGGATCGAAAAGCGCGCCAATGCCTATCTGGAACAGCAGCTCAAGGGCGTGCAGCGCGTCAGCTTCGAAAAGGCCTTGAAGGCCGACACCACGCGCCGCTACGACTACCTCGACAACTACGTCGGCGACCTGCCCAATATCATCGACCTGGCCGCCATCGCCGGTGCCAACGTCAAGATCGGCGTCGATCCGCTGGGCGGCGCCGGTCTGCACTACTGGTCGGCCATTGCCGATCGCTACAAGCTGAACCTGGAAGTGGTCAATACCGATGTCGATGCCAGCTTCCGCTTCGTGCCGCTGGACTGGGACGCACAGATCCGCATGGACCCGTCCTCGCCCTACGCCATGAGCGAACTGATTGCCTTGAAGGATCGCTTCGATGTGGCCATGGCCTGCGATACCGACCATGACCGTCATGGCATCGTCGCCAAGAGCACGGGCCTGCTGCCGGCCAATGACTATCTCTCGGTGGCGGTGTACTACCTGTTCCGTCATCGCCCGGCATGGCGTGCCGATGCTGCCGTCGGCAAGACGCTGGTGTCCAGCCAGATGATCAATCGCGTGGCCGATCATCTGGGCCGCAAGCTGCTGGAAATGCCGGTCGGTTTCAAGTGGTTCGTGGATGGGCTGTATGACGGCAGCCTGGCCTTCGGCTGCGAGGAAAGCGCCGGCGCCTCCTTCGTGCGCTTCGACGGCCAGCCCTGGAGCACCGACAAGGACGGTATCACCGCCGCCCTGCTGGCGGCCGAGATGACGGCCCGCACCGGCAACGACCCGGGCCAGATCTACGCCGACCTGACCCGGCAACTGGGCGCGCCCCTGAACGGCCGCAAGGAAGCCGCCGCTACGCCCGAGCAGAAGGCGAGGCTGTCGCGCCTGTCACCGGCCGATGTCAGTTCCACCGAACTGGCTGGCGAACCGATCCGCGAAGTGATGACCACGGCGCCGGCCAACGGCAAGGCCTTCGGCGGCCTGAAGATCGTCACCGACAACGGCTGGTTTGCTGCCCGTCCGTCCGGCACCGAGAACATCTACAAGATCTACGGCGAGAGCTTCCGCGACCAGACCCACCTGGACAAGATCTTTGCCGAAGCCCAGGAAATCGTCAGCCGCGCCCTCAAGGAGGATTGAATCGGCAGGCCCTAGCACCCTCAGGCCGTCTCAGCGCCGCCATCCTCATCGGGGATGGCGGCTTTTTATTTTCCGTTGACGGTTGTTTTCCGTCCTTCCTACAGGGGAATCGGCCGATGTCTGGCTGAGAGCGGGGCGCGGGCTTCGTAAGATGAGTCATTCCATTATTCCATTCCAGCCCGGCAAGGAGGATCGCATGGAACAGTCTCATTCCCACCCGTCGGCCGCGCCTGAAGCGGCCTTGCTCAGGCCGCCCGGTAGCGTGGCGGGCGTTAAGCCTGAAGATACTGCACTGTCTTCGACCGTGCCGCATCCTGGCCAGGTAGAACCCGACGGCACCGAGGACCCATGGTCCAACGCCGACGATGGCGTGCTACCCGAACAGCCGGCACCCGGTGCCGACCCACCCCCCGTTTTTCCCAAGGAGAATCACATGCACAAGCCCCAGGACACTCCCCCGGTGGAAGTCCCGCCACTGGACCCGACGCCGCCGCAGGATCCGATTCCTCACCAGAACCCCACTGCACAGCGCTGATTTCACCAGGAGCTCGCGCTGCGGCGAGCAGCGTGCCATCGACATCGTCCAAGGAGGCCCATTGAATATCGCCCTGCATACGCCCCAGGAAACCCCGCCTGCGCACGACCCGCATCTGCCCCCGCCGGAGCTGCCGGACGACGATCCGGTCCCGGTGGAAGATCCGCCACTGAACCCGCGCCCGTCCGACAAGCCGATACGGATGTAGGGCTGGGATGTAGCGCTGGTCAGCGTCATGCTGGCCTCATGAGTACA
This sequence comes from Herbaspirillum sp. BH-1, assembly GCF_002870055.1. Taxonomy (NCBI): domain Bacteria; kingdom Pseudomonadati; phylum Pseudomonadota; class Betaproteobacteria; order Burkholderiales; family Oxalobacteraceae; genus Herbaspirillum; species Herbaspirillum sp. BH-1. The sequence continues at coordinate 2,749 of NZ_PKOI01000014.1, forward strand.
CTGCAGGCGCCGCCGGATCCGGCCGCGCCTGCATTTTTCGTCCTTCGGGCAGAAGAGGGCGCAGGAAGACGGACCTCGCGGAGGCCGAACTGCGCATAGCTATTCAGCTTGATAATGTAAAAACTGAAGTAAAAAATCGTCTGCAGGGGCCTGCAGCTGGTCAGCGTGAATTCTGAATCACGGTGACCGCGAACGGCTTGCATCGAAACCTTGCGTCATTCAGACAATTCCCATGTCAAGTGCCTTACAACTGTGAAAACATGCCGTTTTGGCAGCAGGTACGGACGGATCGGGCAGGGCAGCTTGCAGCATCGCTGGTAACACTTCCCACAGGCATCCATCCCGGTTTTCCGGCTGACCACCCCCCGTTTTCACAGAGGAGTGCAGGCCTTGTCCGACGATTATCAGCTACCCATTGCCCCCGGGCACCCGGGCCACCCTGGCCGCCGTCGCAGTCACCGTCGGCACCTGCTTCAGACCCTTACACCGCTTTACGTGCTGATCCGCGCCACCGGCCTGGCCAGTGCCGATGGCTTGTGCCAGGTGATGTGCGAGCGCACCCGCGACAATGGCAACGGCCCCGGCACCAACGCCATGGTGGTCTACCTTTCTCCCTTCGAGGCCTGTATCGACGCCGCCTGGCATGCCCTGGCGCCCGACCGTTACGAGGTCATGGCAGCCTCCGCCTTCACCCCTGACGAACTGCTGATCTACCAGCCGGAACGCTTGCCTTACTGCCTGCACGTGGCCTGGGGCGCCCACGACGGTCAGTTGGTGGTGCGTCGCGATGGCGGGCTGTTGCGCCTGTCCTCGGCGCACAGCGCAGTGATATCGCCCCTGATCGATGCCATCCATCTGCGCATCGAGCTGCCTGTGCTGGAATGCCATGAACGCCTGTGGGAGCAGGCTGGCCTGTTCGCCCACGCCGAATCGCACGCCCGGATGCTGGCCGCCAGCGACGCCGAGCGTCACCGCCAGGCGCTGCAGGCCATCCGGCGCATCCCGGGCACGGCGCGACCGGGGCAGCCGGTCAATCAGGTCGCGCTCTACGATGTCGAGTCGGCGCAATGGCATTTCGTGGCCCTGAAACTGTTCGAGGGCATCATCCAGGAGCCGCGTTCAGGGCGTTAGGCGTGGCATCCATCTGGTCAGGCAGGCTTTCCTCATGTTCATTCAGAATTTTCTGATATGAAAGAAAATTCACATCTGCAACGATGGCGGCGAATCCGGGGCTGGGTGTGCCAGTGCCGTCCTGTTGCACGATCTTGGAGCCAGTTCTTGACCTGCTGCACCCGCTGCACCTGCTGCCTTAACGCTGTCTGTCGCTGGTGCGTACCGCTGCGGCGTTCGGTACCACTGGCCCTGCTGTTCATCTGCATGGTGGCCAGTCCGGCCGCCCCGTCCTTGCCGGATGTGGTGCTGGATACCTGTCTGAGCGTCGACCGCATCGGCCACGGCCAGGTCGGCGTCGACCCTATCGCCGGCCGGGTGCAGATGCTGGAGCAGGGCCCGTTGTCGCCCTACCGCCTCTACCTGCCCGATGGCGACAACTCCCGCTGGCGCATCGGCTATGCCAGCGGCAACCCCGGCGCCGGTGATTACCTCTTCGTCAATTCCCATCGCGGCTACATCGACCGCGCCATCGCCCTCGGCGCGGAGACAGCGTCCACCGTGCAGCGGCCGCAGGAGGCCTCCTTCGCCCTGCTGAGCCACCTGGGCCAGCGCTACCTCTGCCTGATGGAACTGCGCGGAGAACGGGGCGGCAGGCAACTCCGTGCGGTCTTCGTGGGACGTATCCCGTTCGGCATGGGCGGCGACCTCCATCTCTACTACAAACTGGCCACCCCGCCGCCAGCCACGACCGACCCGGCCCGCTGAGCGCCGTGTTGCCCAACCGGCCCCCCGCCTTTATACTTCGCCCCTAGCATTGCTTCTGGTATCCCGCGCGCAGCCGCGCCAGGGATTCAAACGGGAAGCCGGTGCGGCCCACGCGACCACGTGCGGCCAATGCCGGCGCTGCCCCCGCAACGGTAAGCGAGGAAGGACACGCACTACGCCACTGTGCCTGAGCATGGGAAGGCGCCTGTCCGCGAAGCCTCAGACCTTGAGACTTCATCCCGCCAGCCCGGAGACCGGCCAGTGGCAAATTCTTCAATGATTCGCGGAGGGCGATCATGCGGACAGCTTCCATCATGTTTCCGAGCAGGCCCTGGCCAGCGTCGTCCGTGGACGACCGGATCGTGCATGGGCGCTTCACGTGTGGCTTTCTCCGTTCCATCCATCCAGCCAAGGAACGCGCATGTCCACCACCTCCGGTCTCAATGCCAGCAGCACCACTTCATCCTCCCACGCCGGCAGCCATGTCTGGCGCGATCGCATCGCGCCGTCGCTGCTGGCCTTTGTGCTGGGCGTGGCCCTGATCTACGGTGCCGGCTTCGCCTCCAAGGTCGAGCTGCACAATGCCGCCCACGACGGGCGCCATTCGGCCGGTTTCCCCTGCCATTGAGGAGCGTGCAATGAACTGGACCGTCTTCCGGCGCATGGCGTCGGCCGTGGTGGTGGCAGGCGCCTTGTCGGGCGTGCTGCTGTCGGGTGTGCAGCAATTCCAGGTCGAAAAGATCATCCTCCAGGCCGAGCAGTATGAAAAAGCGGCCGAAGAGGCTGCCCCGGCCGCCGCCGCTACCCATGACCATGATCATGATGCCGCCCCGGCGCATGAGCATGCGGCCGGCACCCCGGCCCATAGTCACGGCGATGCACATGAGCACGACCCCAACGCCTGGGAGCCGGCTGACGGCGCCGAACGCACCGGCTATACCGTGCTGGCCAACGTCAGCATGGCAGTCGGCTTCGCCCTGATGCTGGTGGCCGCCTTTGCCATCAGCGGTCGCCGTGTCGGCTGGCGCAGCGGCCTGCTGTGGGGCCTGGCCGGCTATGGCGTGTTCTTTGTCGCGCCCTCGCTGGGCCTGCCGCCGGAAGTGCCGGGCACCCTGGCCGCGCCCCTCCACGCACGCCAGTTGTGGTGGGTGATGACGGCGGTCATGACCGCCGCCAGCCTGGGGCTGTTCGTGTTCGGCCGTGGCTGGTGGTGGAAGGTCCTGGCCGTACTGCTGCTGGTGGTGCCGCACCTGGTCGGCGCGCCGCAACCCGAGCTGCATGGCAGTGCCGCGCCGGAAGAGCTGGCGCAAGCCTTCATCCGCGCCACCGCCATGGCCAATGCCGTGTTCTGGCTGGCCCTGGGCGGCCTGACCGGTTTCTTCTACCGCCGGTTCGGTTGAACCGTCTGGCGTTGGCTGTCCGGCCAACGCCGATAGCGTCGCGGCGCCTCTGAAAGTGAAGCAATGAGAACTCATCACCGCCACGTGCTCATGTGCGTCGGCCCGCGCTGCACCGAGAACGGTGTCCTGGCCGAAGCCATGTTCGGCGTCCTGGGCGAGCAGATCGACGCCCGTCCCGACTTGCGCGTCAAGCGCACCCGCACCCATTGCATGGTGGCCTGCAAGGCCCAGGCGCCGGTGGTGGTGGTCTATCCCGAAGGGGTGTGGTACCGCTGCGAAGACGCCAGCGCCATCGAGCGCGTGGTGGTGGAACACCTCGAAGGCGGACGCGAAGTCAGCGACCTGGTCTTCCATCGCCTGGGCAGCGGCGACGTCCATCCCGAACCGGAGCGCAGCGATGTCTGAATCAGCCACTTCAGCGACCTCAGCCGCCCGTCCGCAGATCGTCCTGCTCACCCACGCCCCGACCGATCTGGCCATGCTGGCCGCCGCCCGCAGCCAGTTGCCGGCGGACTTTCCCCCGGTGGCCGGCTACGACCTGCAAGGCCTGCACGCTGACACCGATGAACACGGGCAGCCGCGCCGCACCCTGGCTGACATGCTGCGCGAAGAGCTGTCGGCGGCGCAGGTGATCGTGCTGCGCATCCTTGGCCGTCTGGGCGCCGTCAATGGCCTGCCCGAGCTGCTGCGCGTGGCGCGTGCCGAGGGCCGGCAGCTGATCCTGCTGTCCGGCACCGGCGAGCCCGATGCCGAACTGGCCGCCGCCTCCACCGCGCCGGTCGATGCGCAGCAGCAGGCGCTGGCCTATTTCAACGGCGGCGGCAGCGTCAACCTGGCGCAGATGCTGCGCTGCCTGTCCGACCGCCTGCTGCTGAGCGGCTACGGCTATGCACCGGCACAGGCACTCCCCGAACACGGCCTCTACCATCCCGACCTGGAGCAGGATGCCGGCATCGCCGACTGGCTGACCCTGCGCGCCCGCGCGCCCGCCGGCAAGCCGGCCGTGGGCATCATCTTTTACCGGGCGCACTGGCTCTCGGGCAATACCGGTTTCATCGACGCGCTGGTGGCCGCGCTGGAAGCCCGCGGACTGGACGTGCTGCCAGTCTTCACGTCCTCGCTGCGGGTGTCGGCCGCCAGCGGCGCCGCCTTGCCACCCGCGCTGCAATACTTCGGCGCCGGCCAGGTGGACCTGATCATCAACACCACCTCTTTCGCCATGGGCGAGATCACCGCCGGTGGCGTCACTCCGGCCGGCTGGTCGGTCTCGGTACTGGAACAGCTGGACCTGCCGGTACTGCAAGCCATCACCAGCGGCATGACGCAAGACCAGTGGCAGCATTCCACGCGCGGCATGAACCCGCTGGACGCCGCCATGAACGTGGTGCTACCCGAGTTCGATGGCCGCATCATCGGCGTGCCGCTGTCCTTCAAGGAAGTCACCGACAGCGGCGCTGTGCAGTACCGGGCGCTGCCGGACCGCGTGCATCGCATCGCCGGCCTAGCGCAGCGGCTGGTGCGCCTGCGCACCACGCCCAATGCGCACAAGCGCATCGCCTTCATCTTCACCAATTCCAGCAGCAAGGCCGCGCAGATCGGCAATGCCGTCGGGCTGGACGCACCGGAGTCCTTGATGGCCGTGCTGCGCGCCCTGCAGGCCGACGGCTACGCCATCGCCGACCTGCCGGCCAGCGGTACCGCGCTGATCCATGAACTGGTGGACCGCTGTTCCTACGACGACATCCTGCTCACCGAAGACCAGTTGCGTCGCGCCGCCGCCCGCATTCCCGCTGCCCGTTACGCGCAATGGTTCGCCGCCTTGCCCTCGGCCCTGCAGGCCAGGATGGAGCGCCAGTGGGGTGCCGCGCCCGGCCAGGCCTATGTGCATGAGCAGCACCTGGCCATCGCCGGCCTCGACCTGGGCCATGCCTTCGTCGCCCTGCAACCGCCCCGTGGCTACGGCATGGACCCGGACGCCATCTACCACCAGCCCGACCTGCCGCCCACCCATCACTACTACGCCCTGTACCGCTGGCTGGACGAAGAGTGGGGCGCCGACGCCATCGTCCACGTCGGCAAGCACGGCACGCTGGAATGGCTGCCCGGCAAGGGCGTGGGCCTGTCCGAGGAGTGCTTCCCCGATGCGCTGCTGGGCGACCTGCCGCTGTTCTATCCCTTCATCATCAACGACCCCGGCGAGGGCTCGCAGGCCAAGCGCCGCGCCCACGCCGTGGTGGTGGACCATCTGACGCCGCCGATGACCACCGCCGACAGCTATGGCGCGCTGGCCGAGCTGACGCAACTGGTGGACGAGTATTACCAGGTCGAAGTGCTGGACCCGGCCAAGCTGCCGCTGCTGCAGCAGCAGATCTGGGAACTGGTGCGGCAGACCAACCTGGATACCGACCTGCAGTACAAGCTGCTGCATCACGACCATGATCATGACCACGATCACGGCCATGGACATGCACACCACCATCACCATCATGGCGATCATGCTCACCACGATCATGATCACGACCACCCGCACGAAGACGGCGAACTCCCGCACGCCCTGACCGAACTGGACGGCGCCGGCGTGGCGCACCTGATCGAGGATCTGGACGGCTACCTCTGCGAACTGGGCGCGGCGCAGATCCGCGACGGCCTGCACATCCTCGGCCGCATGCCCGATCAGGCACAGATGCCCGACATGCTGGTGGCCCTGGTCCGCCTGCCCAATCAGGACCTGCCGGGTCTGCAGGAAGAGGTGGCACGGTTGTTCGGCCTGTCGCTGGACATGCTGCTGGAACACAAGGGCCGTCGCCTCAACATCGACGACGCCCTGGCCCGTTGCGCCGGTCGCGCCATCGTCACCCGCGCCGATGCGCTGGAGGCCATCGACGCCCTGTGCCTTGCGCTGATGCAGGCTCTGCAGCAGCAGAACTTCGCCGTCCACTCCATCGACCGCGTACTCAAAACCGTCTTCGCGGCGCTGGAGCAGGCCAGTCCCGAGCAGCGACCGCGCCTGCAACCCGCCCTGGGCAAGAGCGCCGGCAGCGTGCTGGGCGGCATGCGCGCGCTGGCCCGTCCATCGGCTGCGCCGGTGAAGCGGACCACGCCCCCGGCCGCGCATACGACGCTGGACCAGGCCAGCGGACTGCGCCGTGTGCTGGCCTTCGCCTGCGAACAGCTGGTGCCGCGCCTGCACCAGACCAGCGAAGAAATCGGCAACCTGCTCAGCGGCCTGCGTGGTGGCTACATCCCGGCCGGCCCCAGCGGTTCGCCCACGCGCGGCATGGCGCACATCCTGCCCACCGGCCGCAATTTCTATTCGGTCGATCCGCGCAGCGTCCCTTCGCAATCGGCCTGGCGCGTGGGTCAGCAACTGGCGCGTGAAGTGCTGGCGCGCCATCATCGCGAAAGCGGCGACTACCCGGAAAGCGTGGCCATCAGCATCTGGGGCACCAGCGCCATGCGCACCCACGGCGACGATGTCGCCCAGATTCTGTCGCTGATGGGCGCACGCCCGCTCTGGCGCGCCGGCAACCGGCAAGTGGCCGGGGTCGAGCTGGTACCGCTGGAAGAATTGCAGCGCCCGCGCATCGACGTCACCACCCGTATCAGCGGCTTCTTCCGCGACGCCTTCCCGCAGTTGATCGAACTCATCGACGACGCCGTGCAACTGGCCATCGCCGCCGACGAGCCGGAACACATGAACTTCGTGCGCAAGCACTACCTGCGCGACCTGCAGCAGGGCCTGCAAACCGGGCTGGGCCAGGCCGAGGCCGCCACCCAGGCGGCCTACCGCGTCTTCGGCGCCAAGCCCGGCAGCTACGGCGCCGGCATCCTGCCCCTGATCCAGGAAAAGAACTGGCAGGACCAGGCCGATTTCGCCGAGGCCTACATCAACTGGGGCGGCTTCGCCTATGGCCGCAAGGTGCAGGGCGCCGACCAGCGCGAGGCCTTCCGCCAGCGCCTGGCCGGGGTGCAGGTGGCCCTGCATAACCAGGACAATCGCGAGCACGACATCTTCGACTGCGATGACTACCTGCAGTACCACGGCGGCATGATCGCCACCATCCGCGCCCTGTCGGGCCAGCAGCCGCGCCATTACTTCGGCGACAGCCATGACCCGCAACGCGCCGCCGTGCGTGACCTGAAGGAAGAGACCCTGCGCGTCTTCCGCGCCCGGGTGGTCAATCCCAAGTGGCTGGCCAGCATCCGTCGCCATGGCTACAAAGGTGGCCTGGAACTGACCGCCACCGTCGATTACCTGTTCGGCTACGACGCCACCGCCCAGGTGCTGGACGACTGGATGTACCAACAACTGGCCGAGACCTATGGTTTCGACCCGGCCATGCGTGAATTCCTGGAACAGGCCAACCCCTGGGCCCAGAACGCCATCGCCGAGCGCCTGCTGGAAGCCGCCAGTCGCGGCATGTGGCAGGAGCCGGATGCGCAAACGCTGGAACGATTGCGCGCCCTCTACCTGCACAGCGAAACCCTGCTCGAAGCCCGTGGCGAAACCGTGCGTGGCAGTGAACACACCAAGGACATGCAATGAGCGCGGCCCACCACCATCACCATCCTGGCTATCCCTTTTCAGCCATCGTCGGCCAGCCCCTGCTGAAAGAAGCGCTGCTGCTGTGCGCCGTCGATCCCGGCATCGGCGGCGTACTGGTGCGCGGCGACAAGGGAACCGCCAAGAGCACCGCGGCACGCGGCCTGACCCAGGTGCTGACGGCCATCCTGCGCACGCCCGGTTGCGCCTTCAACTGCGCGCCCGGCCAGCCCGCTGCGGCCTGTGCGGTCTGCAGCGCGCAGGAGCCACCCACCGCCACGCTGGCCGAGGTTCCCTTCGTCACCTTGCCGCTGGGCGCCACCGAAGACCGCGTACTGGGCTCGCTGGACCTGCAGCTAGCCCTGCAGGGCGGCCAGCGCGCCTTCCAGCCGGGGCTGCTGGCGGCGGCCCATCGCGGCATCCTCTATATCGATGAAGTCAACCTGTTGGCCGATCACCTGGTCGATGTCCTGCTGGACGTGGCCGCCATGGGCGTCAATGCGGTACAGAGAGAAGGGCTGTCGGTCAGCCATCCGGCGCGCTTCACCCTGATCGGCACCATGAACCTGGAGGAGGGCGACCTGCGCCCGCAACTGCTGGACCGCTTCGGCCTGATGGTGGAAGTGACGGCGCCCACCGACAAGTCAGTACGCGCCGAGGTGGTGCGCCGACGCATCGCCTACGAGGCCGACCCGCAGGCCTTCACCAGCCAGTGGCAGGCCCAGCAGGATGCCCTGCGCGCCCAGGTGGCCCAGGCCCAGCGCCTGCTGCCCGGCGTGGCGCTGGACGACGCCATGCTGGAGCTGATCAGCCATCTCTGCTGCGAGTTCGAGGTGGCCAGCCTGCGCGCCGACATCGTCATGCACAAGACCGCCCGCGCCATCGCCGCCCTGCAGGCGCGCGCGCGCGTGACGCCCGACGACGTGCGCGCCGCCGCGCTCCTGGTGTTGCCACACCGCCGTCGCCGCAAGCCTTTCGAACAGAGCGGCATGGACCAGGACAAGCTCGACGATCTGGTCGATCAGGCGCGACAGGCGCAGGGGGAAAGCCAGGGGCAGGGCAGCGCAGGCGCACCACCCGATACCGCCCCGGATGAACAGGAAGGGCAGGAACCGCAGGATCAGCAAGAGCAGCAAGAACAACAGAATGGAGAAGGCGAGGGTGCCCAGCAGACCTTCGCCATCGGCGCCGCCGGTCCGGCCCGCAAGATCAGCGTGGTCACGCCCACCACGAGCTTTCCGGCCTCCACGACCAGCGGCCGCCGCAGCGCGGTGGCCGACGCCAGCCGGGGCAGCGCCCTGCGCGCCGTGCCGGACGCCAATCCGGATCGCCTGGCCGTCGGTGCTACACTGCGCAGCGCCGCCGTACGGGCTGCCCTGGCAGGCGAGGGCGGCGAGCGCCTGCAGGTCACCCGCGAAGACCTGCATCGCCAGGTGCGCAGCGGCCGAGGCGCCAACCTGATCGTCTTCGTGGTCGATGCCTCCGGCTCCATGGCCGCGCAGCGCCGCATGGAAGCGGTCAAGGGCGCCGTGCTGGCGCTGCTGACGGACGCCTACCAGCGTCGCGACCAACTGGCCGTGATCGGCTTCCGTGGTGAACAGGCGCAACTGCTGCTGGCCCCCACCCGCAGTGCCGACCTGGCCGAGCAGGGCCTGCGCGAACTGCCCACCGGCGGACGCACGCCACTGCCGCACGCGCTGCAACTGGCGGCGCAACTGCTGCAGCAGACCAGCCAGGCCAGCGATGAGCTGCCGCCGCTGCTGGTGATCCTGTCCGACGGCAAGGCGAATGTGAGCCTGCCCGGCAGCCAGGGCGACGCCTGGACGCAGACCCTGGAAGCGGCCGCCAACCTGGCCGCGCAAGCCATACCGGCGCTGGTGCTCGATACCGAATCGGGCTACCTGCGCCTGGGCCGTGCGGCCCAACTGGCCGAGGCGCTGGGTGCGCCCTGCCTGACCCTGGAACAATTGACCGGCGACGCCCTGGCGTTGACCGTGCGCGCCCAGCTGGGCAAGCGCTGAAAGGAAAGACCATGATCATCTGTATCGGCGCCGGCCCCGGCGACCACTCCTATCTCACCCTGCGCGGCGCCGAACTGATCCGCAACGCCGACGTGGTGGCCGGCTTCAACGCCGTGGTGGACGTGGTCAAGGAACTGATCCCCGCCAGCGCCCAGGTGGTGCTCATGGGCTACCGCGACCAGGTCGCCAAGCTCGACGAAGTGGCGGCCCTGCATCACGCCGGCAAGCGCTGCGTGGTGGTCTTCATGGGAGACATCCACTTCAGCGGCTTCCAGTACCTGGAACGCGTGGAACGCGCCTGCGGCCATCGGGTGGAAACCCTGCCCGGCATTTCCTCGGCCCAGATCCTGGCCTCCCGCGCCCACGTCTGCTTCGACGAGACCACCTTCATCACCTTCCACCGCCGTGGCGACCTGGAACCCTTCAAGCGCCATCTGGTGCATGTCCTCAATGACGGTCGCAATGCCATCGTCATCCCTTGCCCCTGGGATGCGGCGCGTTCCTTCATGCCGCGCCACATCGCCAGCTATCTGCTGCAGCAGGGCGTCAGTCCCGATCACCCCACCGAGGTCTGGGAAAACCTGACCCGGGGCGACGCCGAATGGCACGGCAAGCTGGCCGATTGCGCGGATGTCGAATTCAGCGACATGAGCATCATGCTCATCCGCACCCTCGCCCCCATGGCCAGCCAGATCGAACCGCCGCCGACAGCTGCGGCGGCAGGAGGAGCGGCATGAAGGAGCTCACCCCGCAGCGGACCAGGTCGGCGGTCGTCATCGCCGGCCACGGCAGCCGCGATCCCGATTCCCTGCGCGAATTCGAGGCGCTGGTGGAACTGGTGCGCCAGCGCGCCCAGGGGCGCATCGTGCGCCACGGCTACCTGGAATTCGCCGCCCCCACGATTGCCGAGGCGGCCGCCGCCTGCGTGGCCGAGGGGGCCACCGAGGTGGCCGTGGTGCCGGGCGTGCTGCTGGGCGCGCGCCATGCCAAGAACGACATGCCGGCCGAACTGCTGGCCCTGGCGCAGGATTACCCGCAGGTCGATTTCCACTTCGGCGCGCCGATGGACCTGCATCCGCTGCTGCTGCAACTGTTGCAGCAACGGGTAGTGGAGGCCGAGGCCAGCTCCGAGGAAATCATCCATCGCAATGACAGTTGCCTGGTGCTGGTCGGCCGTGGCACCACGGACCCCGACGCCAATGGCGAGATCGCCAAACTGGCCCGCATGGTGCAGGAGGGCATGGGTTTCGGCGGCGTCAAGGTCTGTTTCTCCGGCACGGCCACGCCGCTGGTGCGCGACGGCCTGTCGCAGGCCGCCGGCCAGGGCTGGCAGCGCCTGGTGGTGCTGCCGTTCTTCCTCTTCGATGGCGTGCTGGTCAAGCGCATCTATGCCGCCGCCGACGAACAGGCCGCGCGCGAGCCCGGCGTGGAAGTGCTCAAGGCCGCCTACCTGGGCGTGCATGCCCAGGTCGCCGATGTCATGCTGGAGCGCGCCCGCGAGGCCGTCGAAGGTCGCGCCGCGATGAACTGCACCCTGTGCAAGTACCGCGTGCAGATCGTCGGTTTCGAACAGCAGGTCGGCGAGCCGCAGCGCGCCCACCATCTGCAGGTGCGCGATCTGACTGCGCGCGCCCAGTCGGCGGCGATACCGGCGCGCACCGCGCCCTACGTGCCGCATCCCATCGAGGCCGAGAGCATGGAGATCATCCAGGCCGGACGCGACTGGAGCGGCTTCCCGCCGGATCACCTGACCGTGCTGCAGCGCCTCGTACATACCAGCGGTGACTTCGCCGTCGCCGATGAAATCTATTTCTCCGCCGGTGCCGCCCAGGCCGGCATGAAGGCCCTGTTGCGCTGCAAGCGCGTGGTCACCGATGTGACCATGGTGCAGACCGGCCTCAAGCGCGCCGTGCTGGAACAGCTGGGCGTGGAGACCTGGTGCGGCGTGCATGATCCCGAGTCGCACCTGATGGCCCAGAACCTGAGCATGACCCGCTCGGCGGCCGGCATCCGGCGCGCCTGGCAGAAGTTCGGCAACGACATCGTGCTGGCCATCGGCGACGCGCCCACCGCCATCACCGAAGCCGTGCGCCTGATCCGCGAACATGGCTGGCGCCCGCAACTGGTGATCGGCCTGCCGGTCGGCTTTGTCGGCACCCGCGAGAGCAAGGACGAACTGCGCCGTTGCCTGCAGGTGCCGCGCATCACCAACAGCGGCACCCGGGGCGGCTCGCCCTGGGCGGCCAGCGTGGTCAATGCCCTGATGATCGATGCCATCGCCTGGCTGGTGCAGCAGGAAGCGCAAGCCGAAGGCGTGCAGTGATGGACCACCCGGGCGAACTGCAACGCGCCGAATATGACCTGGCCGTGCTCGCCCCCAATGGTCTGCGGCGTGGTCGCAGCACCGGCAGTTGCGCCACGGCGGCGGTACGCGCCGCGCTCTATCGCCTGCTGGGCGGCGTGACGCTGCAACAGACCGACGTCAGCCTGCCCGATGGCCGGCATTACCTGCGCGTGCCGATCAAGGCGGTGCGCATGGTGGAAGAGGGCATGGCCGAAGCCGAAGTCCTCAAGGACGGCGGCGACGATCCCGACAACACCCATGGCGCCACCATCGTCGCCCAGGTGCGGCGCAATGCGCTCGGCGAAGTCCGCTTCTTCGCCGGCGAAGGTGTAGGGACAGCCACCATGCCCGGCCTGCGCGTGGCCGTCGGCGAGCCCGCCATCAACCCGGTGCCGCGTGCCATGATGTGTGCTGCCGTCGCCGAGGTCTGGCAGGAACTGCAGCCCGGTCCGGCCGAAATGCCCGGCTTCGACCTGCACATCGGCTGCCGCGAAGGCCGGGCCATCGCGCCCAAGACCTTCAACCCCAAGCTGGGCATCGTGGGCGGCATCTCCATCCTGGGGACTTCGGGCATCGTCGAACCGATGTCGATGGCCTCCTGGATCGCCTCCATCGAGGTCTATATCCGCGTGGCGCTGGCAGCCTGCACGCCCGGTGACGATAAGGGGGATGCCGTGGCCTACCTGCCGGGCAAGATCGGTCGCGTCTTCGTGGCGCAGACGCTGGGCCTGCCGGACAAGCGCAGCGTGCAGATCGCCAATTTCCTCGGCGATGCGCTGGACTTCACGCAGCAGGCCCTGAGCGAAGAGGGCCGCAGGCTGCCGCTGCTGTGGCTGGCCGGCCATCCGGGCAAGTTGGCCAAGGTGTTGGATGGCGTGTGGAACACCCACTCCAGCAAGAGCAACATGGCCATGCGGGGCGTAGCCCGCGTGGCGCAAGACATGAACGCGGCAGGCGAGGGCGAGCTGTTCCCCCCCGCGCTGCTGCAGCAGATGAAGGAAGCCAATACGGTGGAAGCAATCATAGAGCTGGTCCGCCAGCAGGATGCCGCGCTCTCGCGCCGCCTCTGGAGCGGGATCGAAACCCGCATCGCTGCGCTGGCGCAGGCCCGCGTACCGGCGGTCTCGCGCATCGAAGTGCGTCTGTTCGACCTCGAGGGTCGTCATCTGGGAGCGCTGGCATGACGGATCCCGTGAGCGGTCGCCTGACCGGCATCGGCGTCGGCCCCGGCCCGGCAGGCTACCTGCCGCTGGCGGCGCTGGCTGCATTGCGCAGCGCCGACCTGATCTACATCCCCCGGGCGCGTGGCGCCGACCTGTCGGTCGCCCTGCAGTGCCTGGAAGGCGTGGAGTTCGACCGCAGCCGCCTGCGCGAGATCGAGTTCAACATGGACCCCGACCGCCAGGTCCTGCAAGAACACTACGCCCAGCTGGGCCAGCAGCTGGCGGCGCAACTGCGCGACGGCCAGCAACTGGTGTACCTCACCATCGGCGACGCGCTGACCTACTCGACCTATGGCTACGTACTGGCGGCCGTGCGCGACCTCTATCCGCAATGTGACTACGTCACCTTGCCCGGCATCACCAGCTACGCGGCCGCTGCGGCGGCGCTGGAATGGCCGCTGGGCGTGGGCAAGGAGCGCACCCTGATCCTGCCCTGCCCGGAAGATGCCGCCACCCTGCGTGCCGAGATCGAGAGCCACGACATCGTCGTGCTGATGAAGGTCGGCGCGCGCCTGCCGTGGGTGCTGGACCTGCTGCGCGAGATGGACATCGCCCAACACTGCGGCTTTGCCCGCCGCATCGGCCTGGAAGGCGAGGTACTGGCCAGCGACCTGAGTACGCTCGATGCCGCCGAGGCCAGCGGCTACCTGGCCGTGCTGCTGATCCGCAAGACCCCGCAGGCGCAGCGCCATCGCCCGCCCGCATCATTGAAAGGAAGTGCATGAAAGTCTATTTCGTCGGCGCCGGCCCCGGTGCGGCCGACCTCATCACCCTGCGCGGTGCGCGCCTGCTGGGCCAGGTGCGGATGGTGCTGTATGCCGGCTCGCTGGTACCGACCGCCTTGCTGGAACATTGCCGCGCCGATGCCGAGATCATCGACACCGCCGCGCTCGACCTGGAACAGCAACAGGCCTGCTATGAGCGCGCCCGGGAGCAGGGCATCGACGTCGTGCGCCTGCACTCCGGCGACCCCGCCATCTATGGCGCCACCGCCGAACAGATGCGCCGCCTCGACGCGCTGGGCATCGCCTACGAGGTGGTGCCGGGCGTGTCCTCCTTCACGGCAGCCGCCGCTGCGGTCTCGGCCGAGCTGACCAAGCCCGAGGTATCGCAGAGCGTGATCCTGACCCGCGTCTCCGGCCGCGCCTCGGCCGTGCCGGAATCCGAATCGATCGCCTCCCTGGCCGCGCACCGCGCCACGATGTGCATCTTCCTCTCCGGCCCGCACCTGAAGAAGATCGTCACCGACCTGCTGCTGCACTATCCGCCCGAGACCCCGGTGACCCTGGTCTATCGCGCCACCTGGCCCGAGCAGCGTGTCTACCAGGGACAACTGGATCGCGTGCTGGAAGAGAACAAGCGCGGCGAATGGAACCTGACCACCATGATGCTGGTGGGCGCGGCGCTGGACAAGGCACAGGTGGCCGAGTCCAGCCTCTATTCCAAGGACTTCACGCATCTGTTCCGCGTGGTGAAGAAGAACAAGGACGCCGCATGAACCCGCCGGTCGCCCTGCCTGAACTCGGCCTGTGGCCAGTGCGCGTCGAAGCCGCGCCGCTGGCCATGTACCTGCAGGACAGGCTGGGCGGCCAGTTGGGTCAGCTGCGCCAGTCCTGCCAGTTGTACCAGCCCTGGCTCAATAGCGAGGCAGGCACATCGCAGTCGCAGCGCCAGCAGTTCGCGCTGGCCTATCGCCGCCATCGCCAGTGGATCATGATCGGCGCCACCGGCATCGCCGTACGTTTCCTCGACGGCCTGCCGCAGGACAAGCACAGCGACCCGGCCGTGGTGGTGGTGGATGAAGCGGCCCGCTTCGCCATCTCGCTGCTGGCCGGCCATGAGGGTGGGGCCAACGGCCTGGCCTATCGGGTGGCGCAGGTGACGGGCGCGCAGCCGGTCGTGACCACCGCCACCGAAGCCGTCAAGCCGCTGGTGCTGGGCATAGGCTGCCGGAAGCTGGCTTCGGTCGAACAGATCGGTGCGGCCGTCGCGCAGGCGCTGCAGCAATGCCCCTGCGCCACACTGGCCCAGGTGCGCGAAGTCGCCACCATCGACCTCAAGGCCGAGGAACCCGGCCTGCTGGCCTTCTGCGCCACCCATGGCTTGCCGCTGCGGGTGATCGACCGCGAGCAGATCGCCCAGCGTGCCTGGGTGGGCAAGCCCTCGGAGTGGGTGCGGCAGAACATCGGCGTGGACGGCGTATGTGAACCGGCAGCGCTCATCGCCAGCCCGCGTGGCCGCCTGCTGCTGGGCAAGACGGCGCTGGATGGGGTGACGGTGGCCATCGTGGATGATGGCGAGGGCTGGCGCGCCTTTGTTGAAAATACGTAAATCATTTGCAGGAAAACAGAATGGAAGCAGTCAAGAATAAAGGCGTATTGAACCTGGTCTCGGTCGGCCCCGGTTTCGAGGAGATGATCATCCCGCGTGCCATCGAGGCCTTGCGCGAGAGTGAGGTCATCGTCGCCTACGAGTTGTACCTGCGCTGGATCGCCGCACACATCGAGGGCAAGGAAATCCACACCCCGCCGCTGACGCAGGAGCGCGAGCGCGCCTTGCTGGCCATCGAACAGGCCCGCGCCGGGCGCCGGGTGGCGCTCATCTCCAGCGGTGACATCGGCATCTACGCCATGGCGGCGCTGGCCTTCGACGACATGCGCGAGGACGACACCTACGAGGTCAATGTCATCCCCGGCGTGACCTCGGCCAATGCCTGCGCATCGCTCCTGGGCTCGCCGCTGTCGCACGACTTCGCCACGCTGTCGCTGTCCAACCTGCTATGCCCGTGGTCGTGGATCGAACAGCGCGCCAGCCACATCGCCCAGGCCGACCTGGCCTGCGTGCTCTACAACGTGCAGAGCGCCGGCCGGCAGGAGGGCGTCTATCGCATCCTGCAACTGATGCTGCAGCACAAGGCCCCGCATACCCTGTGCGGCGTGGTGCGCAATGCCTACCGCCCGGGCCAGCAGGTCTCCATCCATCGCCTGGATGAATTGCCGGGCCTGCAGTTCGACATGCTGACCTCGATCGTCATCGGCAACCGCTTCACCCAGCGCAAGCGCGGCTGGATTTTCACCCCGCGTGGCTACAACGACTGGAGCGAAGAATCGCAAGCCCAAGCCGCCGCTCAACTGCCAGCACAGGCGGTGTGGGTGTTCGCCGGCACCAGCGACGGCAATGCGCTGGCCGCCGAGCTGGCCGGGCAGGGCCGCAGCGTCGTGGTCTCCACCGCCACCGACTATGGCGGCCAGCTGGCGCGCGGCGATTGCCCGGGCGTGTTCGTCTGGTCCGGCCGCCAGGGCGTGGAGGCGCGCCGCCAGGCCCTGCGCGACAGTCAGGCCCGGGTGCTGGTGGATGCCACCCATCCCTTTGCGGTGCAGATGTCGCAGCAACTGATGTCGCTGGCGCAGGAGCTGGGCATTCCCTACCTGCGCTATGAGCGCCCCAGCGAGATCGCCGCCGATGATCCCCACGCCTGCGCCGACATGCAGGAGGCCGCCGCCCGGGCCATTGCCATGGGGCGCCGCATCTTCCTGGCCACCGGCTCCAAGGACCTGGCGACCTTCCTGCAGGCCAGCGGTGCGCAGGAACGCCAATGGTTCGCCCGCGTCACGGCCGATCCCGACTTCCTGCGTCGCGCCCTGGAACTGGGCCTGCCGCGTGCGCAGCTGTGCGCCATGCAGGGGCCGTTCTCGCAAGCCTTCAACGAAGCGCTGTGGCGCGACTGGGGCATCGATTGCGTGGTCACCAAGGATTCCGGCGAGGCCGGCGGCTATCGGGCCAAGGTCGAGGCAGCGCGCGCCCTGGGCATCCCGCTGCTGACGGTACGCCGTCCACGCCTGGACTACCCGCTGGTGGCCCATGATTTCGCTGAAGTCCATGCCCGCCTGGCGGCACTGGCGGGAGCCTGACGGTGAGCGCCGTATCGGCTCCAGCATTGGCCAACGCCATGCCGCCCATCCCGGTGACCGTGGTCACCGGCTTCCTCGGGGCCGGCAAGACCACGCTGCTGCGCGCCCTGGTGCAGCGCCGCCAGTCGCGCCGGCTGGCCTTGCTGATCAATGAATTCGGCGAAGTCGCCATCGACGGCGACCTGCTGCGCGCCGAGGGCGATGGCCAGGGTCAGGTGCAGATCCAGGACTTTGCCCATGGCCTGATCGCCTATGGTGAGGACGAGCAGTTCGTGCCGGCCATGCTGGCGCTGGCCTCCCGCCGTGCGCAGATCGACCATGTGCTGATCGAAACCTCTGGCCTGGCCCTGCCCAGCGCCGTGATGGAGGTGCTGCAGTCGCCCGAGCTGGCGCCGCACTTCGTGCTGGACGCCACCCTGGCCGTGGTCGATACCCCGTTGCTGCTGGAAGAGGCCTTCGCCAGTGGCGACGCGGTGCGCGATGCCACCGCCAGCCTGTTCCGCCAGCAACTGGAATGTGCCGACGTGGTGGTCCTCAACAAGATCGACGGCATGGACGAAGCGCCCTTGCTGCAGGCTGAAGCCACCGTGCGCGCACTGGCACCCAATGTGCGCTTCCTGGAACTGGCCTATGGCGCCCGGCTGGATATCCGCCTGGCACTGGGCCTGCGCCTGCACCAGGCGGGCGCGACCGTGCATCACCACTACACGCCGGTGGGCATGCCGGGCGAGCGCGCCACGGTCGCGGCCGACCAGCGCCGCTTCAACGGCCATGCCCACTCCGGCCTGGGTGCGCACAGCCACGGGCTGTCCACCCACAAGCACTTCCATGAGCAAGACCCCGGCTGGCAATCCTTCACGCTGCGCAGCACGGCGCCGCAGGACCCGGAGCGCCTGCGCCAGGCGGTGGCTGCCGCCGCCCTGGCCGAACCCATCCTGCGCACCAAGGGCTTCGTGCACAGCGCCGCCGGCCCGCTGCTGCTGCAGGCGGTGCGCGCCCGCGTGGTGGCCGCCGCCAGCGGGCAGGGCGGTACCGCCAGCCACGATGGCAAGCACAGCGAACTGGTCTTCATCGGCTACCATCCCAGTCGCAGCAACGTCGCCCGCATCCTTGCCGAGCGCACCGGTGCCGACTGGACCTGAATGAATCTTTGGAAAGAACCCGACCGTGAAAACCGATCCCGACTCCCACAAGCGCATGACCCAGCGCCACAAGGAAGGCTTTGAAAAGAAGAAGGCCGCCGCCCAGCTGGAAAAGGGGCTGCTGATCGTCAACACCGGCACCGGCAAGGGCAAATCCAGCGCCGCCTTCGGCATGGGCATGCGCATCCTCGGCCATGGCATGAAACTGGGCGTGGTGCAGTTCATCAAGGGCGCGCTCTACAGCGCCGAACGCGACTTCCTGGGCAGCCATGCGAATTGCGACTTCCACGTCGTCGGCGCGGGCTATACCTGGGATACCCAGGACCGCGAAGCCGACATGCGCACCGCTGCGCGCGGCTGGGCCGAGGCGCTGCGCATGATCAACGACCCCAGCTATGACATGGTGATCCTGGACGAACTCAACATCGTCCTGAAATACCAGTACCTCGATCTGGAAGAAGTGCTGCGTGTCTTCGCCGGCCGTCGCGAGATGCTGCACATCGTCGTCACCGGCCGTCACGCGCCCGAGGCGCTGATTGAACAGGCCGATCTGGTCAGCGAGATGCGCCCCGTGAAGCACCCCTACAAGGAGCAGGGCGTGAAGGCGCAGAAAGGCGTGGAATTCTGATGTCCGAACTTCATCA
Source organism: Herbaspirillum sp. BH-1 (assembly GCF_002870055.1). Classification (NCBI taxonomy): domain Bacteria; kingdom Pseudomonadati; phylum Pseudomonadota; class Betaproteobacteria; order Burkholderiales; family Oxalobacteraceae; genus Herbaspirillum; species Herbaspirillum sp. BH-1. The sequence goes on from NZ_PKOI01000014.1 coordinate 21,855, forward strand.
CAGCTGCCCGGCCCTGTTCATCTCGGCCCCGGCCTCCGGCCACGGCAAGACCACCATCACGGCCGCGCTGGCGCGTCTCTACCGCAGCCAGGGCAGGCGCGTGCGGGTGTTCAAGACCGGCCCTGATTTCCTCGACCCCATGGTGCTGGAGCAGGCCAGCGGCCAGCCGGTGGTCAACCTCGACCTGTGGCTGGGCGGCGAAGACCACTGCCGGCGCCAGGTGGCGCTGGCCGCGGCCGAGGCCGACGTGCTGCTGGTAGAGGGCGTCATGGGCCTCTACGATGGCGAACCCAGCAGTGCCGACCTGGCCCAGTTGCTGGGCATCCCGGTGGTGGCGGTGATCAATGCGCGTGGCATGGGCCAGACCATCGGCGCGCTGGCGCAGGGCCTGCTGGCCTACCGGCCCGAACTGAAGTTTGCCGGAGTGCTGGCCAATGGCGTGGCCAGCCCACGTCATGCGCAGATGCTGCGCCAGGGCCTGCGCAACGCCCGCCCATCGGTGCCGCTGCTGACCGGCTTGCAGCGCGACATGCAGTTCGCCCTCCCGGAGCGCCACCTCGGCCTGGTGGCCGCACCCGAGATCGCCGACCTCGATGCGCGCCTGGACGCGGTGGCCGAGCGCATGTCCAGCACCTCCCTGGCCACGCTGCCGGACCCGGTGGACTTCGGCACACCACCGCCGGAGCGCGACTTCGCGCGCCTGCTGGCAGGCAAGACCATCGCCGTGGCGCGCGACTTGGCGTTTTCCTTCATCTACACCGCCAACCTGGAATTGCTGCAACAGATGGGCGCCAGCCTGGCCTTCTTCTCGCCGCTGGCCGATGATCCCTTGCCGCCCTGCGATGCGGTGTGGCTGCCGGGTGGCTATCCCGAGCTCTACCTCGCCACGCTGCAGGCCGCGCAGGTCACCCAGTCCGGCCTGCGCGCGCATGCGGCTGCCGGCAAGCCGCTCTACGCCGAGTGCGGCGGCATGCTGTTCCTGCTGGACAGTATCGTCGGCCAGGACGGCAGCAGCGGCCAGATGTGTGGCGTGCTGCCCGGCCAGGCCACGGTGCAGCCACGCCTGCAGGGGCTGGGTTACCAGACCCTGAAGTTGAACCTGCCGGGCGCCGTGGGCGAGCATCTGCGCTGCCACACCTTCCACTATTCGCGGGCGGTGGTGGGCGCGCAATTCATGGCGCGGGGCGAGCGCCTGTTCGATTCTTCCGAGGGCGAGGTGGTGTATCGCCAGCAACAGGTCACCGCCAGCTACCTGCACGCCTATTTCCGTTCCGCCCCGCGCACCGTGGCGGCCCTGCTGGGAGGCGCGGTCGCATGAACCCGACGGCCTCGCCCCAGCCGGCCCATCGCTATCCGCAGGAGCAGATCGACGCCCTCTATCGCGTCATCCGCGAGCGGCGCGACATGCGCCACTTCCTGCCCGACCCGGTCGAGCCGGCCCTGCTGGAACGCCTGCTGCAGGCCGCGCACCAAGCGCCCAGCGTGGGTTTCATGCAGCCCTGGCGCTTCATCCGCATCGCTGATCGCGACCTGCGCCAGGCCATCCACGCACTGGTCGAGCAGGAACGCGTGGCCACCGCGCAGGCACTGGGCCAGCGCGAGGACGAGTTCATGCGCCTGAAGGTGGAAGGCATCCTGGAGTGCGGCGAAGTGCTGGTCGCCGCCCTGATGGACCACCGCGAAGCCCACGTCTTCGGCCGCCGCACGCTGCCGCAGATGGATCTGGCCTCGCTTTCCTGCGCGCTGCAGAACATGTGGCTGGCCGCCCGTGCCGAAGGCCTGGGCATGGGCTGGGTGTCACTGTTCGATCCGCTGGCCCTGGCGAAGCTGCTGCAGATGCCGGCCGGCGCCGAGCCGATGGCTGTGCTGTGCCTGGGCCATGTCCCGGCCTTCTACGAACGGCCCATGCTGGAACAGGCGCAATGGGCCACGCGCCAGTCACTGGCCGATCTGGTCTATCAGGACCGTTGGCCCGCCCAGGGAGAACCACAAGCATGAAACCCGCTTCCCGCCCGCCGCAACGCACCCTGGTGTTCGGCGGCGCCCGCTCCGGCAAGAGCGCACATGCCGAGCAACTGGCACTGGCCGCCTGGCAGGCCGGCGCTGCCGAGATCGTCTATCTCGCCACCGCCAGCCGCCGCGCCAGCAGTGACGACGCCGAGATGCAGGCCCGCATCGACCACCACCAGCAACGCCGACTGGACTTGGGTGGCCCTTGGCGCACGGTGGAAGAACCGCTGGCCCTGGGCCAGGCCCTGCGCGAGCACAGCCGCCCCGATCGCGTGGTGCTGGTCGATTGCCTGACCGTGTGGCTGGCCAACCTGCTGTTTGCCGACGGCATGGCATTTCCTGAACTGGGGCCGATCGACCCGCCAGCGGCATTCACGCTGCAGCGGGTGGATTTCCTGCGCGCCTTGCAGGAGGTCGCGGGGCCGGTGATCATCGTTTCCAATGAAGTGGGCATGGGCATCATCCCGCAGGGCGCCATCTCGCGCTGGTTCGTGGACGAGGCCGGCCGCCTGAACCAGGCCGTGGCCGCCCTCTGCGAACGGGTGCAATGGGTCGCCGCCGGGTTGCCCCTGAGCCTGAAGGACAGCCCATGCTGAGCGGCCTGTCCTGGCCCTGGCTGGCGGTGCTGATGGCGCTGGGCGTGGCGCTGGACCTGGCCCTGGGCGAGGCGCGGCGCTGGCATCCGCTGGTCGGTTTCGGCAACCTGGCCAAAGCCATCGAGCGCACCCTCAACCAGCGCCCGGCACTGCGCCTGCGCGGCGTGCTGGCCTGGAGCCTGGCGGTGCTGCCGCCGGTGCTGGTGGCCGCGTGGCTGCTGGCGGCCGCGCCCTGGTGGCTGGCCGCCTTGCTGCATGCGGCGCTGCTGTATTTCTGCATCGGCCTGCGCAGCCTGCGCGAACATACCCTGCCCATCGCTCAGGCGCTGGCCACCGGCGACCTGCCGCAGGCACGCCGCCTGACCTCCTACATCGTCAGCCGCGACACGCGCCATTCCAGCGAGCAGGAACTGGCAAAGGCTGGCGTCGAATCGCTGCTGGAGAACGGCAACGACGCCGTCTTCGGCACGCTGTTCTGGTTCCTGGTGGCCGGCGGCCCCGGCGCCTTGCTGTTCCGCCTGGCCAATACCCTGGATGCGATGTGGGGCTACCGCACGGCGCGCTTCCTGCACTTCGGCTGGGCCGCAGCACGCATCGACGATGCCTTGAACTGGCTGCCGGCACGCCTGACCGCCTTGTCCTACGCCTGGCTGGGCCAGCGGCGCCAGGCCATGGCCTGCTGGAAGGAACAGGCCCCGGCCTGGAACAGCCCCAATGCCGGGCCGGTGATGGCCGCAGGCGCCGGTGCGCTGGGCCTGGCCCTGGGCGGGCCGGCGATCTATGACGGCGAACTGGAACAGCGCCCGCCACTGGGGCGCGGCCCCATGCCGCAAGGGCCGGACATCGTGCGCGCCTGGCGACTGGTGGCCATGAGCACGGCCCTGTGGCTGGCCGTCATCAGCGCCGTGGCGCTGCTCTGCCTGGGAGGCCTGCATGCTTGAACACGGCGGCAACCTCAACGACGCGGCGCGCCACTATGGCCGTCCCCGCAGCCAATGGCTGGACCTGTCCACCGGCATCAACCCCCGACCCTATCCGGCGCCGGCCATCGCCGCCGACGCCTGGCACCGCCTGCCCGAAGCCTCGCCGGCGCTGGAGCAGGCCGCCTGCGCCTACTACGGTGCGCCCCGCATGCTGGCCGTGGCCGGCACCCAGGCCGCCATCCAGGCATTGCCGCAACTGCGCCTGCGCCAGGATGGACGCCCGGCCCAGGTGGTGGTGGCCGCGCCCATCTACGCCGAACATGCGCACTGCTGGCAGCGCGCCGGCCATGCGGTGCGCGAAGTCCCGTACGCCGCGCTGGACGAGGCAGTGCAGGGCGCTGCCTGCGACGTGCTGGTGCTCTGCAATCCCAACAATCCCACCGGTACGCGGGTGGCCCCGGCCCAGCTCCTCCAATGGGCCGCGCACCTGGCCGCACGCGGCGGTTGGCTGGTGGTGGACGAAGCCTTCGGCGATACGTTCCCCGAGCAGAGCGTGGCCGCCCACACGGCGGCCCACACGGCCAGCTCCGGCCTGATCGTATTGCGCTCGGTGGGCAAGTTCTTCGGCCTGGCCGGCCTGCGGCTGGGCTTCGTGGCCGCCGCGCCGACGCTGCTGGATGCGCTGGCCGACTGGCTGGGACCCTGGACCATCAGCGGCCCGGCCCAGCAGATCGGTTGTGCCGCCCTCGGCGACAGCCAGTGGCAGCAGGCCACCCTGCAGCAACTGCTGGCAGCCGGCGAGCGCCTGCAGGCCCTGCTGGCCGCCCATGGCATCGCCTCCCATGGCACGGCGTTGTTCCAGTGGTGGCCGGAACCGCAGGCCGTGGCGTTTCACCAAGCCATGGCGCAAGAGGGCATCTGGGTGCGCCTCTTCACCCGTGGCGCCGGTGGCATCCGCCTTGGCCTGCCGCCTGACGAAGCCGGCTGGGAGCGGCTGCAACAAGCCCTGCATAGATGGAGCCGACGTGGCTGATTTCCCCTTCCACACCCTGATGATCCAGGGCACCACCTCGGACGCCGGCAAGAGCACCCTGGCGGCCGCCCTGTGCCGGCTGCTGAAGAAGGACGGCATCCCCGTGGTCCCGTTCAAGCCGCAGAACATGGCCCTGAACAGCGCCGTCACCGCCGACGGCGGCGAGATCGGCCGCGCCCAGGCCCTGCAGGCCCAGGCCGCCGGCATCGCCCCGCATACCGACATGAACCCGGTCCTGCTCAAGCCCTCCAGCGACACCGGCGCCCAGGTCATCGTGCACGGCAAGGTGCGCGCCGACATGAACGCCCGCGACTACCACCGCTACAAGACCGAGGCCATGCAGGCCGTGCTGCAATCCTATGCCCGCCTGCGCGCGCACTATGCCTGCGTCATCGTCGAAGGCGCCGGCAGCCCGGCCGAGATCAACCTGCGCGCCCGCGACATCGCCAACATGGGCTTTGCCGAAGCAGTCGATTGCCCGGTCATCATCGTGGCCGACATCGACCGTGGCGGTGTCTTCGCACACCTGACCGGCACCCTCGATTGCCTCTCCGAGAGGGAGCGCGAGCGCGTGGTCGGCTTCGTCATCAACCGCTTCCGGGGCGACATCAGCCTCCTGCAAGGCGGGCTGGACTGGCTGGAGCAACGCACCGGCAAGCCGGTCCTGGCGGTGCTGCCCTACCTGCACGGCCTGCAGCTGGACGCCGAAGATGCGGTCGCCGCCACGCAGGAGCACAAGGGGGATTTCCGCGTGGTGGTACCGGTCTTCCCGCGTATTAGCAACCACACCGACTTCGACGCGTTGCGCGCCCATCCCGACCTCGACCTGCGCTTCATCGGCCCCGGCCAGCCGATTCCCCCGGCCGACCTCATCATCCTGCCCGGCAGCAAGAACACCCGGGGCGACCTGCAATGGTTGCGTCAGCATGGCTGGACCGAAGCCATCAGCCGCCACCTGCGCTATGGCGGCAAGCTCATCGGCATCTGCGGCGGTTTCCAGATGATGGGCGAGCGCATCGACGACCCGCATGGCGTGGAAGGTACCCCCGGCAGCAGCGCCGGCCTGGGCCTGCTCGCCATGCACACCGAACTGACGCAGGAAAAGCGCCTGCTGCAGGTCAGCGGCCACTGTAACTTCGATAACTTCGGTAACTTCGGTAACTTCGGTAACTTCGGCAATCCCGGCCAGGGCAACGCCAGCGTGCGCGGCTACGAAATCCACATGGGCGTCTCACACGGTGCCGCGCTGGAGCGACCGGCCTTCGTCATCGAAGGGCGGGGCGAGGGCGCACAATCGGCCGATGGCCAGTTGCTGGGCAGTTACCTGCACGGCATGTTCGACCATCCGCAGGCACTGGCCGCCTTGCTGGCGTGGGCCGGCCTCAAGGACGCTGCCGCGCTGGACCTGGACGCCCTGCGCGAAGCCAGCCTTGAGCGCCTGGCCGAGGCCACCCGGCCTCTCTACGACGCCTTGCGCGAACTCTCCACGCGCTTTGGCCGCGACTGAACCGCGAAAAGAAAATCCCGGCCTTGCGGGCCGGGATGCTGGTGGTAGGGGAGGTTGGCGGAACCTGCTTCAGGCCAGGGCTTCCTTGGCGGCTTCTTCCGGGGTCAGGCCGTCGTAGAACAGATCGGTGAACCACTCCACCTGTTCTTCGATGTGCTCCTGCGCCTGGTCCAGCGTGGCGCCGCCCTTGACCAGGAATTGCTCGACTTCGGTACACCATTGGATCAGGGCTTCGGTTTCCGGGTCCAGTTTCTCTTTCTTGGGCATGATGACTCCTTGCTTCGGTGATGATGGGCGTAAGTGCCCTGTGCAAGGATAGGGCAAAGCGCCCGCTCATGTGAAATTTTCTTCAGGCGCCCGCCGATCCCATCTCGTATTTCACCTGGAAAAGTCCCCCTCTTTTACGAGCAATCGATCTGATTGTTTCGGTATTTCCCTGCTAATTTCCCTCGTAACTTTACTCCGCCGATGGGCCATGGAAAATGCCCACCTTTCGGCCCGGCGGCAGTGATCAAGCGAGCACAACAACACAGCACCGGTGGCCCATGTCCAACCTAACGAGGAAATCATGGATCGTCCCTTCATCACCCTTGGCGACAAGACCAGCCACGGCGGCACGGTCATCAGCGCCGACCTGACCTGCAGCATCAACGGCAAGTACATGGCCCGCGTCGGCGACAAGGTGGTCTGCCCCCAATGCAAGGGCGTATTCGCGATCAACTCCGGCGCCCCCGACATGGTGGATGGCGAGGGACGCAGCTACGCCCGCCACATGGACACAACCGACTGCGGCGCCAGCCTGATCTCCGGGGAGGCGACAACGGCCTGGTCGGACGAGTCATCGCTGGGTGATCCGGCAGCTGACGCCAAGGCCGAGGCGCTGGCGACGGCTTCCCGGGTTGCCGCGCCGACCGACTCCGGCATCTGCCTGGATTGCCTGCGCAAAGCCGCGCACTTCGGCAGCCCGACCGTGATTCGGGAGTGACCATGCTCGACGTGCAATCACGCTTGGAAAAACTGCACCACACCATGCCCGCGCTTCGACTGTATGCACTGGTCGATGGCGTGCAGTACCAGGCCCAGCTCTGCAAGCAACTCCATCCGGGAGTCGGACTGTTCCCACTGTTCGCGGGGACACCGGATGCCGCGCTGGCCCACGCCGGCCCTTGGCTGGTGGACACGACCATCGCCAACAAGGCCAGCATCGCCGAACTGATCACGCTGGAGCGTGATGCGCCGTCGGTGACCTGGCTGATCGCGCCGCAAGACCTGGAAGGCCTCGGGCAACTGCTGCAACTGCGGCTCGACGTGCAGCTTCCGGATGGCCGCAGCGCCTTGCTTCGCTTCTGGGACCCGCGCGTTCTGGTCAATCTGGCGCGCACGCTGGACGGTGCGCAGCGTGAAGCCTTCTTCGGCTACATCCATGAGTGGCACCTGCTGCATGAAGGCCGGCGCGTCTGGATCGGGAGGCAAGATGCTCACGCTCGGTGAGGCACAGTGGCAGGCCCTGCAACAGAGTGAAGCCCGCCAGTTCGTAGCAGCCGTGTGCGACGCCTTCCTGGGCGATCGACCCGAGATGCGCGACCACCCCGGCCGGGAAGAAGTGCTGAAACGGATGCAGCACGCCTACGACTACGCCGCCCGGACAGGCTTCACCAGCACCCCCCACATCGTGCAGCTGATGTACCTGACGGCGGACGCTGCGCGCATCCACGATGACCCACTGGTCGATCGCTATCTGCGCAAGCCCGGCGCGACGCCGGAACAACGGCTCGACGACCTCAATGCCGTCATGAAACAGCTACTGAAAGGAGATCGTTGATGGCAGCACTGGCAATACCATTGATCGAGGGCGTGGGCGCCCGTCTCCTGGCCGCAGTCGGTGCAGGCGTCGCCGCCGGCGCGGCCGGTGTGGCCGCCAATGAGCAGGCACGCAAGCGCCAGGAGGAAGCTGAAAAAGCCAAGTCTGCGCCCATTGCACGTACTGAAACACAAACCAAAAACCGCAAGAAGTGCCCTGACTGCACGGCCGATCGTGGCGCACCATTCAATCGCTCTACCGCTGGATGGTCTGAGATATCGATTGCCTACCAGGCCCGCATCGGTGGCATGCCTAAAGGGCCGGGGTTCATCACTGAGTGGTTGTTCAACGGGGTCGCCTTTGATGGCTTCGATTCCAGCGAATGCCTGTTGAAGGAAGCCAAGGCAAAGTACGACCAGTTTTTCGATGAATTCAGGGAGGTTCGTAGCTGGTGGAAAGATGGGGCAAACAAGCTGACCGAAGAGGCTTACCGCCAGGCGGCAGGAGCGCAACCGCGCCCACCTGTTGGACTTCGATGGCACTTCATGGAGCCTATCAGCTACCGTTACTTCTCCCGAATCATCAAAGCCGCTTATCCAGACATTGAGGTGATATTTCAGCCATGAAACCGACTCCCGCAATGGAACTGTTCTTCCGAAGAGGACAGCCGACACTGATTGACGTTCCAACACAGTTGCAAGAGCTGTACGAGTTTACGCGTGCTGTGGAATCTTTCTCACCACTGTTCCATCACTGGTTACTTTCCTCAGATAAGAGCAAGGTGGATGCGCTCCTGTACAAGGCGTTCGATGAGAATGGGCCGACTGCCCAAGCGCTGGCCGTTCTGGAGCAGCGAAGCAAAGGCGTCACCGACATTCGCTCAATCTCCTTGTGGAACGGTGCAGATGTTGATGCGCAGAGTGCCGGACTCTCATCGCTCACCAATGTCCTTGGCCGCCCGGACAGCATCGAGTTTTCACTGCGTCTGGAGCCTGAGGTCAACGACTGGCGAACCCCAGTGGTTTGGTTGAAGAAAGCCATATCAATTTGGAATCCAAGCTTCGCTGTATTTGGCCCTTACTGGTACAGCGATCACAAGGTTTTTGAGGACCGGCCTGGAGCAAGTTGGATGCTCTATCTTCCCTGCGTGCTGGACGCCCAACAAGTCCCCGATGCTCGTGCAATTGTGCCGGTCATGGGCAAGGACGAAAAAGGCAAAGTGATTCAAACAGGAACGATCGTGGTCAGCATCACTGACGAACCTTTCTCAGACGAAAACCCGGAACACGTCAAGGTTGCCAATGCCATCGAAATCCGCTTGGTTGATCAAGACTTGCTTCCCCGCTTCGGGGACGTGTGATGGCGATGACAGATCGTTTTGACACGGCTAAGCGCCCATATGAACTGATCGCCATCTTCCGTCAACCCGGCCCGCTGCATGTGGCAGCCATGTTGACGGAGCTGCATTCAATCCGCGCCGAGTTGAGGGCTTGTTCACCGTTGCTTGATGAATGGCTCCTGAAGGGCGACACCAAGAACGAGGCCTATCTTTGCAAGGTCTTCGATTCCACAGGCCCTACGACAGCGGCCACTGCCGTCCTCGCCGAGTCATTGAAGAAGATAGCCGATCCCAAGATCGTCGGGATGTGGAATGGGAGGGAGGGCCCGGAAGGGGCTTCACTGCAATACATTGGCCGGGTTGCTCCTGAGACGAGCATGATCATGCTAATAGCGGATCCCGGAGCGTTTTCTAAGTCCATTGAACCGGCCTTGAGACTTGTTCTCAGAGGTGTCAGTTTGCTGGCCCCTTCGGTGGTGACGGTGGAGACAACGAGCTACTTCGACAAGAAGGTCTTCGAGGATCGCCCTGGAGTCGGATGGATGCTCTACCTGCAGCGAGTGCTGACCGCCCAGCAGGTCCCCGAGGCACGGGCACTTGTGCCGGTCATGGGTAAGCGAGAAAAAGGCAAGGACATACAAACCGGAACGATCATCGTCAGCGTCACCGACGCACCGTTTTCCGACGAAAACCCCGAACACGTCAAGGTCGCCAATGCCATCGAAATCCGCTTGTTCGATCAGGACTTGCTTCCCCGCTATATGGACTTGTGACGGTGGAATAAGCTCAACTTTGTAGACGGCGCCTGGCTTGGCAAGATCACCCCGGTGATTCGGGAACGCACTTTTCAACGGGTTTAATCTGCTATGAAACATGCCTACGATATTTCAATATCGCTCCGCCATGCGGGAGACTTGTCAGTCAGCATTCTCGTCGAAGAGCTGCGCCTTCTGGTCGTCGAGCTGCAGAAACTATCGCCATCGCTCCATGAATGGCTGCTCACCGGCGACACCCGCGATTCAGCACTGTTGTACGGTGTTTTTACTTGCGCCTCGACCACGACATCGTCCCTGTCAGTGCTTGAAAATCGCCTCAAAGGGGGGATCGATCCACGAATCATCTCGATCTGGAATGGAAAGGAAGGGCATGCAGCCGCATCACTCAGGATTATGGCACGCCCCGCGCCGCACTTAAGCCTTGTGACGTTCGTCGGGCGTCCCCGGTCATTCTCATCTGACTGGAATATGGTGGCCAATGTGGTGGCGCGGAGTGCTGGTATTTGGGCTCCCCATTATGTTTCTGTACAAAGCAATGGCTACTGGGAACATAAGGCTTTCAAGGATCGTCCGGGCGTCGGCTGGATGCTCTATCTGCCGGAAGTGGTGATCCTAAAGCAAGTGCCAGAAGCAGCCGCACTCGTGCCTGTCATGGGCAAGGACGCAAAGGGCAAGGACAAACAGATTGGAACGATCATCGTCAGCGTCACCGACGCACCGTTTTCCGACGAAAACCCGGAACACGTCAAGATCGCCAATGCCATCGAAGTCCGCCTGGTCGATCAAGACTTGCTCCCCCGCTACGCAGACCTGTGAAGGGGCTCATGGTTCGACTTTGAACGGTCGGATCGTCCTTGCGACGTTGGCAATGAATCGATGAATCCGGCCGTCTGCATTCCAGCGTGATCAATCCATCGGCTCATTGCAGCAACTGACTCCCGCCTCCCGCCGCCACGCTACTGGCCAGCACCGCCGCCGCCGAGCGGGTTTCCACGCCCAGTTTCACGAAGATGTGTTCCAGGTGCTTGTTCACCGTGCGCGGGCTCATGCCGAGGATGTCGGCGATGTCGCGGTTGGTCTTGCCCTTGCCCAGCCACAGCAGGACGTCGCTCTCGCGCGGGGTGAGCCGGCAGGCTTCCAGCGAGGCGGGTAGCACCGGGCCGTCTTCCGGCCGGGCCAGCGCTGCCGGGCCGCCGGTCTTTTCTTCCAGCAGCAGGCTGGCGCCATGCCCCTGGCCGGGGCCGCACAGGGTGATGTGCAGTTCGCCCTGGTCCAGGCGCACCACCAGCGGGGGCAACTGGTCCAGGTTCTCGCCCTGGCGCTGGCGCACCAGTTGTTCGTTCAGCCAGACCTGCAGTGCCGCCGGCAGCCGCTGGCTGCCCGGTGCGGGGGCGCCGAAATACTTCTCCAGCCATTGCGAGGCCTTGCTGGTCTGCCAGGTCGGCAGGCCATTGCCGCCCAGGACGATCACCGCGTGCGCGGCCTGTTCCAGGACCCCGCGTGCCTGCGACATCATGCGCCCGGTGCGGATGTGGGCGCCGATGCGGGCCACCACTTCCTGCGGGCGGATCGGCTTGGTCACGTAGTCGATGCCGCCGACTTCGAAGCCGCGCACCACATGTTCGGTCTCCGACAGGCCGGTCATGAAGACCACCGGTACGTGATTGACCTGCCGCAGTTGCTTGATGCGACGGCAGGTCTCGAAGCCGTCGATGCCGGGCATCATGGCGTCCAGCAGGATCAGGTCGGGCGTGATGTGATCCAGCCGCTGCAGCGCCGAGAGACCGTCGGTGGCGACCAGCACGATGTGGCCGCTTTCGTCGAGGGCGTCGGACAACATGGCCAGGTTGTCGGGCATGTCATCGACGATCAGTACGACTTGCCTATCGAACGTCGTTGAGATCATGGCGGATCAGCTCCTTGATGCGGGTGACATATTCGTTGAGTCGGAATTGCCTGACCAGTTGCCGCAACTCCGTGGTGAAGGGCAGGTAGGCCGGGTTCTGGCGGTCCATGGCGTCCAGCTGGCGCAGGATTTCCTTGGCATAGCCGATGCTGCCCAGTTGCAGCAGGGCGGCCAGCCTGTCCTGGCCCGGCACCAGCATCAGTGGCTTGGCCGTGATGGTGGTGGTGGCGGTGGTGGCGGGCGGCGTGGCAGTGGGTGCCGAGGCGGTCGTGCCGGGCGCCACCCAGTCCAGTTGCAGGTGCTGCCGGATCTTGCCCAGCAGCTCGTTGTACGACACCGGCTTGACCAGGAAATCGTTGACCAGTGGCGCACCGTTGCGTTCGTGCAGGTTCTCGAAGGCATTGGCCGAGACCAGCAGGATGGGCAACTGCGTCAGCCCCCGCGCGCGGATGGCGCGGGCCACGCTCCAGCCATCCATCTGCGGCATGGCGATGTCGAGTAGGATCAGGTCCGGCACCTCGTGCGCCAGTCTTTCCATGCAGGCCAGGCCGCTGTCGGCCTCGCTGACCGCAAAGCCCAGCGGGGCCAGCATGTCCTTCAACAGGCGCCGTTGCGAGGCCTGGTCGTCCACCACCAGGATATGGCGCGAGGGGCCGGCGTAGCCGGACATCTGGTCTTCCAGTTGTAGCCGGGGGCGCGGCACATGCACCTCCGGCAGGTAGAGCTTGAGCTGGAAGCTGCTGCCGCTGCCGACCCTGCTCTGTACGCTCAGTTCGCCCCCCATGATGTGCACCAGCATGCGGCTGATGGCCAGGCCGAGGCCGGTGCCGATGTCTTCACGCAGGCTGGCCGCGTTGCTGCGTTCGAAGGGCAGGAAGATACGCTCCAGGTCGTCGTCGGCGATGCCGATGCCGGTATCGACCACCTCGAACCAGGCGATCTCGCGGGCATAGCGCACCTTCAGGGTGACCCCGCCACGGTCGGTGAACTTGACGGCATTGCCCAGCAGGTTGATGAGGATCTGCCGCAGCCGCTTCTGGTCGGCATGCACGATGTGCGGCAGGCGGCCGGTTTTTTCGAAGCGGAACTGCAGGCCCTTCTGTTCGGCCTGCGGGGCGAACATACCCACGATCTGTTCCAGGAAGGCTTCCAGCGCCAGTTCGTCGGAGGCCAGGCGCATCTTGCCGGCCTCGATCTTGGCGATGTCCAGCAGGCCGTCGATCAGGCTCAGCAGGTGTTCGCCGCTGCGGCGGATGATGGCGATGGCTTCCTTGCGGGCCGGCGGGATGGTGGCGTCCACATGCAGGATCTGCGCATAGCCGAGGATGCTGTTCAAGGGCGTGCGCAGCTCGTGGCTCATGCCGGCTACAAAGCGGCTCTTGGCCAGGTTGGCCGATTCGGCGGCTTCCTTGGCGCGCTGCAGTTCGGCGTCGGTCTGCTTGTGGGCTTCGATTTCCTGCAGCAGCAGGTTGGTCTGGCGCTCTGATTCTTCCTGCGCGACGGCGCGGCTTTCATTGGTCAGCACCAGCCACCACGCGCCCACGCCGACCACCACCAGCAAGAGGCAGAACAGCTTGATGAAGACGCCCCGCAGCGAGTCGGGCGCGGCCAGCGTCAGGCCGGAGAGGTCGGCCATCTGCTGGAAGTACAGCATCCACAGCACGATGGCCAGGCCACCGGCCAGGAGACCGAAGACGCTCAGGTAATGGCCGATGCGGGTATTGAGCTTGAGCGCGAAGCGCGCCGGGATCAACTGGCGCAGGGTGTGCAGGATCTGGTTGGGCAGCCTTGCGCGCGGGGTCTTGCAGCGGTCCTTGCAACGCGCATCGAGCGAGCAGCACAGCGAGCAGATGGCGCCCTGGTAGGCCGGGCAGTGCGCCATGTCCGGGGTTTCGAAGGCATTGCCGCAGATGACGCAGTCCAGTACCGAGGGGCTGTGGCCGGGCGTGTAGGGGCGATAGCTCTGTTCGGACAAGGTATCGCGGCGGGCGATGTAGTAGCGGCTGCCGGTGGCCACCGCGATCAAGGGTGCGCTCACCAGGGCCGTCCCCAGGGCGATGAAGGGGGAGAGTGCTGCCACCGTCTTGCCCAGCACGCCGGACATGGCCAGCGTGGAGAGCAGGGTGGCGATCACCATCGAGCCCACACCGACCGGGTTGACGTCGTACAGGTGGGCGCGCTTGAACTCGATATGCGCCGGACTCAGGCGCAGCGGCTTGTTGATCACCAGGTCGGCCACCACCGCGCCGATCCAGGAGATGGCCACCAGGCTGTAGAGCGCCAGTACATGTTCCAGCGCATTGAACACACCCAGCTCCATCAGCAGCACCGCGATCAGGACATTGAACACCAGCCACACCACCCGGCCCGGGTGGCTGTGGGTCAGGCGGGCGAAGAAATTGGACCAGGCCAGCGAACCGGCATAGGCATTGGTGACATTGATCTTGATCTGCGACACCACCACGAACAGCACCACCGCCCCCAGCGCCAGGGCCGGATTGCCGAACACGTACTGGTAACCGATCAGGTACATCTGGGTCGGTTCCACTGCGCGCGCCATCGGCACCTCGTGCTGGATGGCAAGAAAGGCCAGCAGCGCGCCACCCAGCATCTTGGCGCCGCCCAGCAGAATCCAGCCGGGCCCGGCCAGCAGCAGGGCGCTCCACCAGCGGCCGCGATTGGCGGCGGTCTTTTTCGGCAGGAAGCGCAGGAAGTCGACCTGCTCGCCGATCTGGGCGATCAGCGAAAAGGCCACCGTCGCCGCCGCGCCGAACAACAGCAGGTTGAAGGAACTGCCTTCCTCGGCGCGACCGGCAAAGCTCATCAGGTTGCGCAGGGCGTCGGGTTCCTTGTACAGCACGCACAGGTAGGGCAGCACCAGCAGCACCAGCCACAGTGGCTGGGTCCACATCTGCAGGCGGTTGATGAGGGTGATGCCGTAGGCCACCATGGGAATGATGATCAGCGAACAGAGCACATAGCCATACACCAGCGGCAGGCCGAAGTAGATCTCGATGGCCTGGGCCATGATGGCCGCTTCCAGCGCGAAGAAGATGAAGGTGAAGCTGGCATAGATCAGCGAGGTGATGGTCGAGCCGATGTAGCCGAAACCGGCGCCGCGCGTGAGCAGGTCCATGTCCACCCCGTAGCGCGCCGCGTAGTAGCTGATCGGCAGACCGGTCAGGAAGAACAGCACCACCACGCAGACGATGGCCCAGAAGGCATTGGTGAAGCCGTAGCTGAGGGTGATGGCGCCGCTGATGGCTTCCAGCGCCAAAAAGGAGGTCGCGCCCAGGGCCGTGTTGGCCAGGCGGAATTCGGACCAGCGGCGAAACGACAGCGGCGTATAGCGCAGTGCGTAGTCTTCCAGGGTCTCATTGGCGACCCAGGTGTTGTAGTCGCGGCGGACCTTGACGATGCGTTGTGTGGCGGGATGGGTCACGTTGGCTCGGGGGGAAGTCAGGTCATCTCGTCAGGTCCTGGGTTGCCGGACCGCTCGCGTTCAGGCGCAAGCAATTTTCAAACCATTTGGACGGTGAGGGCATACGTCAAATGACGTATGTGCGCTGCCGCATTCCACGGGAATTCACCAAAACACAGCAGACCCGCAGGAGGTATTGCCACCCCGGCAAGAGCATCGCCACGCTCCCCGCCATTTGCCTGCACCAACAACAGGCAGCAGGCGGGCAAAAGCTGTGCAGGCGGGCGGCCGGCAGTGGCCGGGAGCTTACGTCAAACAACGTATTGTTGCGCTGCACTGCCGATCCTATTCTGCCTCCCAGAACGAAGGGCAGGGCCAGCGCAGCTAAAGGCCGGCTTGAAGGAATATTCATATGTAGCAGGAGACGTTTTCCTGAATGCCACGCCAGTGGCGGGCCTTTCCCTCGTTTGTTCACTTTTCCGTTTTTTACCGGCTTTTTTTCCGCACGACGCCACGTTGCCCGGCCGGCATCCAACAACAACGACCGAAAGGAGTACCGCATGTCGCATTCCTCGTCTTCCAATCCGCCCTCGCTGCCGCGCCGCAAGGTCCTCATGGGCCTGGCCGCCGGTGCTGCCGCAGCCGCCCTGCCGGGCATGGCCTCGGCCCAGCAGTATCCGACCGCCAAGGTCAATACCACCAAGCTGGCCATCACCGACACCGAGGTCACCGTGGGCCAGCTGCACTCGGCCACCGGCACCATGGCCATCAGCGAGACCGGGTCGATCCAGGCCGAGCGCCTGGCCATCGACCAGATCAATGCCATGGGCGGCATCCTCGGTCGCAAGATCAAGATCATCCAGGAAGACGGTGCCAGCGACTGGCCGACCTTCGCCGAAAAGGCCAAGAAGCTGCTGGAGAACGACCGCGTGGCGGCCGTCTTCGGTTGCTGGACCTCGGCCTCGCGCAAGGCGGTGCTGCCGGTGTTCGAGAAGGACAACGGCCTGCTCTACTACCCGACCTTCTACGAAGGCCTGGAGCAGTCCAAGAACGTCTTCTATACCGGGCAGGAGGCGACGCAACAGGTGCTGGCGGGCCTGAACTGGGTGGCCAAGGAAAAGAAGGCCAAGACCTTCTTCCTGGTCGGCTCGGACTACATCTGGCCGCGCACTTCCAACAAGATCGCCCGCAAGCACATCGAGAACGTGCTCAAGGGCTCGGTGGTGGGCGAGGAATACTATCCGCTGGGCAACACCCAGTTCGGCTCGCTGATCAACAAGATCAAGCTGAAGAAACCCGACGTCATCTTCGCCGACGTGGTGGGCGGCTCCAATGTCGCCTTCTACAAGCAGCTCAAGGCCGCCGGCGTCACCGCCAAGACCCAGAACCTGCTGACCATCTCGGTCACCGAAGACGAAATGCTGGGCATCGGTGGCGAGAACGTGGAGGGCTTCTTCGCTTCCATGAAGTATTTCCAGAGCCTGGACAACGCCAACAACAAGAAATTCGTGGCCGAGTTCAAGGCCAAGTTCGGCGCCAATTCGGTCATCGGCGACGTCACGCAGGCCGCCTACCTCGGCCCCTGGTTGTGGAAGGCGGCGGTGGAGAAGGCCGGCAGCTTCGACGTCGACAAGGTGGTGGCAGCCTCGCCCGGCATCGAACTCAAGACCGCGCCGGAAGGCTACGTCAAGGTCCACGAGAACCATCACCTGTGGAGCAAGACCCGCATCGGCGAAGCGCAGAAGGATGGCCAGTTCAAGGTGGTCTACGAGTCCGACCTGATCGAACCGAATCCCTTCCCCAAGGGTTACCAGTAAGCAGTAGGCGTCTCTTCACTGCGTAGCAAAGCGGCGGCGTCTGTAGTGACATGCGGGCGCTGCCGCCCCTTACCGGTCAATTCGGTCAATTCGGTCAATTCATCCTTGCCCATCGGGAGTCAACATGGTTTCTCTATCCGAATTCGGCGCCATCTTCGCCATGCAGGGCTTCAATGGCCTCTCGGTGTTCTGCGTCCTGTTGCTGATGGCGCTGGGCCTGGCCATCATCTTCGGGCAGATGGGCGTGATCAACATGGCCCACGGTGAATTCCTCACCATCGGCGCCTACATCACCTATCTGCTCTCACATCTCACCACCACCTATGCGCCGGCCTTGCAGCCGATCTACTTCTTCGTGGCCATCGTGCTGTCCTTCGCGGTGGCCTATGGCGTGGGCTACCTGACCGAACTGCTGCTGATCAGCCGCCTCTACAAGCGTCCGCTCGATACGCTGCTGGCCACCTGGGGCCTGTCGCTGGCGATGCAGCAGACCTTCCGCTCCATCTTCGGCGCCAAGGAAGTCAGCGCCACCCTGCCGGACTGGCTGATGGGTTCCTTCAAGCCGACCGACGCCATCGACATTCCCATCAATGGCCTCTTCATGATGGGCATCACGGTGCTGCTGACGGGGGCCATCTTCGTGCTGCTGTTCCGCTCGCGCTGGGGCCTGCAGGTGCGCGCCACGATGCAGAACCGGGTCATGAGCGGGGCGGTGGGCATCAATACCCGCAAGGTCGATCGCACCACCTTCGCGCTCGGTTGCGGCGTGGCCGGGGTGGCGGGGGCGGCCTTCACCACCATCGGTTCCACCGGTCCCACCAGCGGCTCGCTGTACATCGTCGATACCTTCCTGGTGGTGGTCTTCGGCGGCGCGCAAAGCCTGATCGGCACCATTGCCTCGGCCTTCTCGATTGCCCAGACGCAGTCCACGGCGGAGTTCTTCCTGACCGGTTCCATGGCCAAGGTGCTCACGCTCTCGGCGGTGATCCTGATCCTGATGCTGCGTCCGCAGGGCCTGTTCTCGGCCAAGGTGCGCAAGTGATGGCCGGCTTTTCTTTCTCCAACAACCCGTGCGAGGTCCGATGATGCATGCAGCCTATGAAAAACTGTTGGGCGGGCGCTCCGGGGCGGTGGGCCTGCTGGTGATGGCGGTGCTGTTGCTGCTGGTGTTTCCGCTGACGCTGGACATGTTCCGTCTCAATCTTGTGGGCAAGTACCTGTCCTATGCCTTCGTGGCGGTGGGGCTGGTGCTGTGCTGGGGCTATGGCGGCATCCTGAGCCTCGGCCAGGGGGTGTTCTTCGGGCTGGGCGGCTATTGCATGGCCATGTTCCTGAAACTCGAAGCCTCCGACCCCATCAGCACCAAGATCCAGTCCACGCCGGGCATTCCCGACTTCATGGACTGGAACCAGATCACCGCCTTGCCGGCCATGTGGGAACCATTCCACAGCTTTGCCTTCACCGTGCTGGCGGTGCTGCTGGTGCCGACCATCCTGGCCATGCTGATCGGCCTGGCCATGTTCAAGCGCCGGGTGGGGGATGTGTATTTCTCCATCGTCACGCAGGCCATCGCCGCCATCCTCTCCATCCTCATCATCGGCCAGCAGGGCCTGACCGGCGGCGTCAACGGCATCACCGACCTGAAGACCCTGATGGGCTGGGACATCCGTACCGACCACGCCAAGCTGGTGCTGTACTTCGTCAATGCCGCCTTGCTGTTCGGCTGCATCCTGTTCGGCCGCTATGTGCTCGGCTCCAAGCTGGGGCGCCTGCTGGTGGCCATGCGCGACAAGGAGGAGCGGGTGCGCTTCTCGGGCTATGACGTGGCCAGCTTCAAGGTCTTCGTGTTTTGCGCGGCGGCCATGTTCTCGGCCATCGGCGGGGCCATGTTCACGCTACAGGTGGGCTTCATGTCGCCCTCCTTCGTGGGCATCGTGCCGTCCATCGAGATGGTGATCTATGCCGCCGTCGGTGGTCGCATGTCGCTGCTGGGCGCGGTGTACGGCACCCTGCTGGTGAACTTCGGCAAGACCTATTTTTCCGAGACCTTCCCCGAGCTGTGGCTGTTCCTCATGGGCGGCCTCTTCATCGCGGTGGTGATGTACTTCCCCAATGGTTTGGCCGGTCTCTGGCAGACCCAGGGCAAGCGGCTGATGGCGCGGCTGCGGGGCGAGCCCAAGCCGGCAGCGGTGACGCCAACTGTCGCCCCCGCTGCGGCCCCGACTGTCACGACTGTCGCGACGGCCCGTCCGTCCACCCCTGAACCCAAGCGCGACGGCATCGAGCCCGGCGCCACCCTGGAGGCCAGCAAATGAGCGAGAACCCCATCGGTTTCGAATCGGATGCCCATCCGGTCCTGGCCATCGAAGATCTGACGGTGTCCTTCGACGGTTTCAAGGCGGTGGACGGCCTCAATCTCTACGTGCAGCGCAACGAGGTGCGCGTGGTGATCGGCCCCAACGGTGCCGGCAAGACCACCGTACTGGACCTGATCTGCGGCAAGACCCGCGCCACCTCCGGCAGCATCAAGTTCAACAGCCATGAGCTGACGAAGATGAGCGAGCACGCCATCGTGCGGGCGGGGGTGGGGCGCAAGTTCCAGACGCCGTCGATCTACGAGAACCTGTCCGTCTTCGAGAACCTGGAAATGTCCTTCCCGCGTGGTCGCAAGGTGTTCGGCGCGTTGACCTTCCAGCGCTCGCCAGACGTGGTGGCACGGGTGGAGGCGGTGGCCGCCGAGATCTTCATCGACCAGCAGCTGCACACCCAGGCCGACCTGCTCTCGCACGGGCAGAAGCAGTGGCTGGAGATCGGCATGTTGCTGATGCAGGAGCCCGAACTGCTGATGCTGGACGAGCCGGTGGCCGGCATGAGCGTGTCCGAGCGCGAAAAGACCGCCGAACTGCTGGGCCGCATCAGCCAGGGCCGTTCGGTGGTGGTGATCGAGCACGACATGGATTTCGTCAAGAGCATCGCCCACAAGGTCACCGTGCTGCACCAGGGCAAGATCCTGGCCGAGGGCAGCATGGAGAAGGTGCAATCCGATCCCAAGGTGATCGATGTCTATCTCGGTCACTGAACGCCTACCCAACCCGGAGCCTGCCATGTTCAAAGTCTCGCAACTCGCCTCCGGCTACGGCCAGAGCAAGGTCATCCACGACGTCGACCTGTCGGTGGCCAAGGAAGAAATCGTCGCCGTCATGGGCCGCAACGGCATGGGCAAGACCACGCTGTTCAAGACCCTGATGGGCATCCTGCCGCTGCGCGGCGGCAGCATCAGCATCGACGGCGTCGAACTGGGCGCCCTGGAAAGCCACCAGCGCGTGGAGCGCGGCGTGGCCTATGTGCCGCAGGGGCGGATGATCTTTTCGCACATGACGGTGCTGGAAAACATCCAGACCGGTCTGCCGGCCTCGGCCCGGGGCAAGGTGCCGGACGAGCTGTATTCGCTCTTCCCGGTGCTCTACGACATGCGCACCCGCAAGGGCGGCAATCTCTCCGGCGGCCAGCAGCAGCAACTGGCCATTGCGCGGGCGCTGGCCACCAATCCTCGGGTGCTGTTGCTGGATGAGCCGACCGAGGGCATCCAGCCTTCCATCATCAAGGACATCGCCAGGAGCCTGAAGGAAATCCGCAAGATCCGCGCGCTCACCATCGTGGTCTCGGAGCAGGTGTTGAGCTTCACGCTGGAGATCGCCGACCGTTTCCTGGTGATCGACAAGGGACGATTCGTCTATGAAGACACGCGCGCCAATGTCGATGCGCCCACCATCAGCAAGTACCTGTCGGTCTGAATTCACCTGTTTGCGAGAAGGAGAAAGCCCATGAGACACGGAGACATTTCAAGCAGCAAGGATGCCGTCGGCGTGGCGGTGGTCAACTACAAGATGCCGCGCCTGCATACGCGGGCCGAGGTGCTGGAAAACGCCAGGAAGATCGCCACCATGCTGGTGGGCATGAAGCAGGGCCTGCCGGGGCTGGACCTGGTGGTGTTCCCGGAGTATTCGACCCACGGCATCATGTATGACCGCGACGAGATGTTCGAGACGGCCGCCACCATCCCCGGCGAGGAGACCGCCATCTTCTCGGAAGCCTGCCGCATCGCCGGTGTGTGGGGCGTGTTTTCGCTGACCGGCGAACGCCATGAAGAGCATCCGCGCAAGGTACCGTACAACACGCTCATCCTCATCAACGACCAAGGCGAGATCGTGCAGAAGTACCGCAAGATCATGCCCTGGACGCCCATCGAGGGCTGGTATCCGGGCGACACCACCTATGTCTGCGATGGTCCCAAGGGCTTGAAGATAAGCCTGATCATCTGTGACGACGGCAACTATCCCGAAATCTGGCGCGACTGCGCCATGAAGGGCGCGGAGCTGGTGGTGCGCTGCCAGGGCTACATGTACCCGGCCAAGGAACAGCAGATCATGGTCTCCAAGGCAATGGCCTGGATGAACAACGTCTACGTGGCGGTGGCCAATGCGGCGGGCTTCGATGGCGTGTATTCCTACTTCGGCCACTCGGCCATCGTCGGTTTCGACGGTCGTACCCTGGGCGAATGCGGCACCGAGGAAATGGGCATCCAGTATGCCGAGCTGTCCATCGGCGCCATCCGCGATGCGCGCCGCAACTGGCAATCGCAGAACCACCTCTACAAGCTGCTGCACCGGGGCTATACCGGCAAGATCAATTCGGGCGAATCACCGGCCGGCGTGGCCGAGTGCCCCTTCGATTTCTATCGCACCTGGGTCAATGACCCGCAGGCCGCCCGCGCCCAGGTCGAGGCGCTCACCCGCAACAGCGCCGGCACGCCCGAATGTCCGATGCCGGGGATTCCTACTGAGCCGGCGCCCTGAGCCCCAGGGCGCGCGTCCTCATCACGCTCATCACGCACCTACCACCAAGGAGATCGCATGCAACACTTCAAGATCAAGCCCGGCGTCCCGCTGGCAGAGCAGCCTGAACTGGGTCACAACCGCTGGCACCCGGACCTGCCGTTCCTGGCCTCGGTCAAGCCCGGTGAATCCATCCTGATCGAATCGCTGGACTTCCTGGATGCCCAGATCAAGGACACCGATGACGTCTCCGACGTCAAGAATGTCGACCTGACCCGCGCCCACCCGCTGACCGGTCCCTTCCACGTCGAAGGCGCCGAACCGGGTGACCTGCTGGTGATCGACCTGCTGGACATCAAACCGGTCACGCCGGTCGGTTTCTCGGGCGTGTTCGCCAAGGAAAATGGCGGCGGCTTCCTGGCCGATTACTTCCCCGAGGCCGACAAGGCCATCTGGGACCTGAAGGGCCTGTACGCCACTTCGCGTCACATCCCGGGCGTGCGCATCGCCGGCCTGACCCACCCGGGCCTGATGGGCTGCCTGCCGTCGCATGAGCTGCTGGCCGAATGGAACCGCCGCGAGGCACCGTTGGCCGCCAAGGGCCTGGCCAAGCCGCCCGATCCGAGCACCGCCGTGCTGCGCGGCCTGACCGGCGCCAAGTTCGACGAGATGGCCAAGGTCGCAGCGCGCACCGTGCCGCCGCGCGAGCATGGCGGCAATACCGATATCAAGGACCTGTCGGCCGGTACGCGCATCTTCTTCCCGGTGTATGTGAAGGGCGCCGGTTTCTCGATGGGTGACCTGCACTTTTCGCAGGGCGATGGCGAGATCGGCTTTTGCGGCGCCATCGAGATGGACGGCGTGAGCCACGTCGGCTTCGATCTCATCAAGGGCGGCATGGCGAAGTACAACATCACGTCGCCCATCTTCATGCCCAGCATCGTCAAGCCGCATTACGAGCAGTGGCTGACCTTCGAGGGCATCAGCGTGGAAAACGGCGTGAACTACTACCTTGATGCCACCGTGGCCTATCGCCAGGCCTGCCTCAAGGCCATCGACTACCTGACCCACTTCGGCTACACCGGCAGTCAGGCCTACATGCTGCTCACGGCCGCACCGGTGGAAGGGCGCATCGGCGGCATCGTCGATATTCCCAACTGCGCCTGCACGGTGGCCTTGCCGACCTCGATCTTCGATCAGGACATCACGCCCAAGGGCATGTTGAACGACAAGTCCTACTGGGGGCGCAAGGGCTGACGCCTGAGGCTTCGTTGTGCGTAGTGTGTAGGGCCTGTTCACATTTAATCTACGAGTGCGAGAGGTCGCCAAGCGTTGACTGCCTAGGCGCAGCGACGCGCCGTAGTGGTGCTACGGCAAGGAGCTGCAACAACGGCAGGCGACGCTTGGCGGCCTCTCCCGGAGGGTTGGCGCCAGAAGGCGCGCTGGCGGCGTTGCACGTCAGGACTGGTGGCACCACCACCAGCCCTGACGCGCGCCTTGCCACCACGCCTTCTGGGGCCAACGCATCTCGCAGATTAAATGTGAACAGGCCCTAGTGTGTTCCCGGCCGGAGGTCTTTCCGGTCGGGTCTTTTCGGGTCGGGATTCTTCAGGAGGGGACATGCCCTTGTACGACATTCGTTGCAGCCATTGCGACGGCATCTTCGAACGACTGATTCCCTTGCAGGCCTTGCATGGCGACACCAGCTGTCCCTATTGCAAGCAGCCGACGGCGGCCGCGCCCATGCTCACCGGTGGCCATGTGGGGCTGCAGGTCAGGTATCGCTGGCAACCGCGCAACGGCGCCGAACAACTGGCTGGCCAGGGGGCCACCGGCCCCGGTACCCATGCCGGGGCGGGTCGCAGCAGCGTGCTGCACAACTGCAAGGGGCATAGCTGCAGTATCTGTGCAACCTGATGTCGGTGCAGGCTGCCGCCCGAAGCGGGTCAGCCGAGCCAATGCGCCATCAGGATCAGCAACGCTACCGTGGCCAGCAAGCCCAGCAGGGTGACCAGGTCGACGTCCTGCACCTGGTGGCGCCAGTGGCCGCCGCGCAGCGGCGTCAGGCGCGGGTAGCGGCCCAGTGTGACCAGCTTGAGCAGGCCGCAGCCGATGGCGTAGAAGACGGCATTGAAGGCCAGATGGCGTAGCAGGCCCAGCACCAGGCCGAAGAAGGTTTCCATGGTGACGGCCTTATTCCAGCATGGCGTCCAGCCCGGCCGCCAGCTCGCTGAAGGAGGGCATGGCGCGCCCGGCCTGATCTGGCGCATGTTTTACCAGCACCGGGCGCCATGCCGGGTCCACGCCCAGTTTTTTGGCCAGCGCAGCGGGATAGCTGGCCAGGGCCGTGGCGTCATCCAGCGCAAGTACCTCGACCCGGGCCGCCCAGGCGCCCAGGTGGACCCAGGCGGCGGCGCGCTCCAGGCGGCCGGCGGCCAGCGGATCGGGAATGCTGCGCAGGGCGGTGGTCATGGCGTCGGGGAAGTGCCAGAGGGTGGCCAGCTCTGCCGAGACATCGGCATAGTGGAAGCCCCAGGCGGCTTTCTCGCGTTCGGCGCGGTTGGCGTCGAGCACATTGCATTGCTTGTCCAGGGGCGCCACCGCCGCCGCGGCCACGGCGTGCAGTTGCAACTGGCCGATGCCATGCATCATGGCGACCGTGAAGACGGCGTCGCCATTGTCTTCGCCGGCATGACCGGCGTGCATGGCCAGCCAGCGGGCGGCGACGGCGGTATAGAGGGTGTGCAGCCAGAACTGGTGCAGGTCCATGCCCCGCGTGTTCTTGAAGGCGGCCACCATGCCGTTGCCCAGCACCAGGTTGCGCACCATGATGAAACCCAGCATGCGCAGCGCGTCGTCGACCGTGCCGATGGTGCGCGAGGCGTGGAAGAAGGCCGAATTGGCCAGCCGCAGGACCTTGGCGGTGAGCGCCGGATCGGCGGCGATCTGCTGGGCGATGTCCTGGGCCGAGACGTCCTCGGCATTGAAACTGGCCATCAGTTGCTGCACCACCTTGGGAACGGTCGGCAACTTGCCGGGCTGGTCCACCAGGCTCTTGAGCTCCATGAGAATTCCTCCACGCAATGATTTTGTTGTGCCGGCTCGGCCAAAGCAGGGAAAAGCGGTTTTATTGTCTCAGAGATCGGACGATTTGCTTTCACCTTTCTCCGTATGATGGACTGGTTACCCCTCTGAACCCCCTCCGGGAGCGAGTCCATGGCAAGTCGCAAGAACGCTGGATCCCTTCACCCTGATGCCGCCACCGGTACTGCAGCCAGTGCTTCAGCCGATACTGCAGCCGCGCCAGCCCTGGCCTGGGGCGATGTGCAGGCGTATGTGGAGGATTGCGTGCAGCGCAGTTTCCTCTTCCTCGATACCCTACTGGACCGGGGCAATGATTACCTGGAACACCTGGAGCAGGGCACGCCGCCGCTGCTGAAGTTCGACCATACCCTGGTGCTGGACGGAAAGGACCTGCCGGCACCCTGCAACTACGCCTTGCTATTGCTGCAACCACCGCCGGAGCTGCCTGTCGATCCTGCGGCGCGGCCGGTGGTGGTGGTCGACCCCCGGGCCGGGCATGGCCCCGGGATTGGCGGCTTCAAGTTCGATTCCGAGGTGGGCATGGCGATGAAGGCCGGGCATCCGGTCTATTTCGTGACCTTCCGGCCGGAGCCGGAGGATGGCCAGACCCTGGTCACCGTGATGGAGGCCGAGGCGCGCTTCCTGGAAGAGGTGATCCGCCGTCATCCGCAATGTGCGGCCAAGCCGGTGGTGATCGGTAATTGCCAGGCCGGCTGGGCCATGATGACGCTGGACGCGGTGCGGCCGGAACTGTTCGGCCCGCTGATGATGGTGGGCGCCCCGGCGTCCTACTGGGCCGGCAGTTCCACCTTGAATCCCATGCGCTACAGCGGCGCCACGCTGGGCGGTACCTGGCTGGCTTCGCTGGCGGCCGATCTCGGGGCGGACCGCTTCGATGGTGCCAGCCTGGTGGAGAATTTCGAGAAGCTCAACCCGGCCAATACCTTCTGGAACAAGTATTACAACCTGTGGGCCGGGGTCGATCAGGAGGCGCCGCGCTTCCTGGAGTTCGAACGCTGGTGGGGCGGCTTCTTCCGCATGACCGGGGCCGAGATCGAGGCCATCACCGAGAACCTGTTCGTGGGCAACAAGCTGGCACGGGGCGAGCTGGAGGTGCGCGGCAAGGCGGTCAGCCTGCGCGATATCGTGGCGCCCATCGTGGTCTTCGCCTCCTGGGGTGACAACATCACGCCGCCGCCGCAGGCCCTGAACTGGATCATCGACACCTGGGGCGACGAGCGCGCCATCGCCGCTGCGGGGCGCACCATCATCTACGTGTTGCATGAGAGCGTGGGCCACCTGGGCATCTTCGTGGGGGGATCGGTGGCGCTGAAGGAGCACGACCAGCTGGTGAGCTCGCTGGACGTGATCGAAAGCCTGCCACCGGGCCTGTACGAGATGAAGCTGGAGCGCAAGGACGGCCAGCAGGCGCAGCGCTGGGACGCGCTGGAGCCGGGCGACTATACCGTGCAATACCAGCATCGCACCATGGACGATTTACGCCGGCTCAATCCCGAGGGGCGCGAGGAGGAATCCGTCTTCTCGACGGTAAGCCAGTGGTCGCAGATCAATGCGCAGTTCTACAAGACCTGGGTACGCCCCTGGGTGCGCATGACGGCTACCCGCGAAAGCGCCAATGCGTTGATGCGCCTGAACCCGCTGCGCATGCAGCGCCAACTGTTCTCGGATGCGCACCCGGCGGCGTCGTTCATCCGCCAGCAGGCCGCGCAGGCGCGGGCCCGGCGGGTGCAGCTGGATGCCCAGCATCCGCTGAAGCGCTACGAGCAGCGCATGGCGCAGAAGATCACCGATGAACTCAATGCCTGGCGCGACCAGCGCGATGCGCGCACGGTACGCATGACGCGCCAGGTGTTCGGCCCCAACGGGTTGGGCGCCGTATTGCCGCCACGCGAGGCCGATGCCGAGGTCGCCCAGCGCTGGGCGCAGGAAGAACTGGGACGTTATCGCAGCGCCGTCATCGGAGACATCGCCAATGGCGGCTTTGCCGAGGCGGTGTGCCGCATCGTCATCGCCGGGATGATCTCGGTGGGCGTATTCGAACGACGCAGCCTGCGCCTGGCGCGCCTGCTGGCGCAGCTGCCGGGCATGCATGCCAGCGTGTCGCCCCAGACCAACTGGGTGCAACTGTTGAAGGAGCAGGCGCGCGTGACTGCCGTGGCGCCGGTGGAAGCCCTGAATGCCCTGCAGCAGATGCTGCCCGACCGCGCCAGCCGCGAACGGGCGCTGGCCTTGTCGGCGGCGGTGATGATGATCGAGCCGACGCTGGCCAACCCGCGCTCGGAAATCATCGAGCTGCTGATCGGCACGCTGGACGTCGATCCCGGCAAGGTGATCGCGCTGGCGCGCAAGCTGACCACGGCCATCGGTGAGTCTTCTGACGAGATCACGGTCGATGCCGATGCGGACGATGGGGACGACCGTGCCACTGCACCATCACGCAAGGCCCCGGCGACGCCGCGCAAGAGCACCCGCAAGGCGCCCGCTGCAGTGGCCAAGCCTGTGAAGCCCGCCAAGGTGGTCAAGCCAGCCACCGCAGCGGCCAAGGCCGCTCCCGCCAAGCGCAGCGCGGCGCCGAAGAAAGCCGCTACGACCAGCCCCCGGGCGCGCAAGCCGCGCAGCTGATCCGGGGGCTCGGAGACTCGGGACCTCAGGGACGTTCGCCGCTGGCCAGGCGGGCGCGGATGTGGGCCACCACCTCCGGCAGCGTCGCCACCGAATCGATCACATAGTGGGCACCGGCTGCGCGCAGGCGCGCTTCGGCCTGTTGCTTCAGATGCGTCACTTCGGCTGGCGTCCGGGTGAGCAGTTCTGCCTGGGTAAGTCCCACTTCATTGCCCGACAGCGACACCCCCACGCTCCACATGCCGGCGCGCAGGCCTTCCTCGATACCGGGTACGGTGTCGTCCACCTTGATGCAGCCTGCCACGTCATCAATGGCCAGCGCCAGCATGTTGGCCAGTGCCATATAGGGGCCGGGGCGGCCGCCGGCCTGCAGTTCGTCGCCGGCCACCACGTGGTCGGGACGGATGCCCTGTTCGGCTGCCAGCGGCAGCAACACGTCCAGCACCTGGCGCGGATAGCCGGAGCAGGAGCCGATCTTGAGGCCCTGTCCACGCAGCCAGGCCAGCACCTGGGCCGCGCCCTCGATGGGTTGCGAATACTGGCCGACCTTGGCGATCTGCATGGGCATGAAGCGGGCATAGATGGCGTCGACATCGGCATCGCTGGCCGGGCGGCCGGCGTGGCGCTGCCATTGGGCGGCGATGTCGGCGTCGTCCAGCAGCACGCGGATGTGCTGCCACTTGGACAGGCCCATGGGGCCGCGCGCCTGTTGCAGGGTGATCTCGATGTCGAAGCTCTTGAAGGCGTCCACGAAGATCTGGGTCGGCGCCAGGGAGCCGAAATCGACCAGCGTGCCGGCCCAGTCGCAGATGACGGCTTGCAGGTTGCGGCCGGGCTGCAGGGTGGTGTGCATGAATATTCTCCTTGTCGGATGGCGATGTGCAGTGTTGGGTGGGCTGTCTTGTCGATCGGGGCGTGCCGATCAGGGGGCGGCAGCGATGAAGTTGCGTCCACGTGGGCCTTGCAGGGCCTGCTGCAGGGCGGCGTCCCAGCGCTCGCCCTCACCCAGGCCATAGCGGGCCGGGTCGGTGGACACGCCCAGCGCTTCCAGGAAGGCGGTGAGCCGGGCCACGGCCTGGTGGGCGTCGTCGGCGTCGAAGATGTCCAGCAGCAGCGCATCCACGGCCGCATCGCGGCCCAGCGCCAGGCGCAGGATGTGCGGCAGCGAGAACGAGCAGGCGATGCCGTGGACCACCCCTTGCCGCAGCGTGATGTCATAGGACAGCGAGTGCGCCAGGGCGGTGCGGGTATTGGAAAAGGCCAGGCCGGCCTGCAGCGCCGCCAGCGCCATCTGCTCGCGCAGGGTCAGTGCGTCGGGCTGGCGCATGAGGGCCGGCAATGTGGCGAGGATGCTGCGCGCGGCACTGGCGGCCAGGGTCGAGGAGAGCGGATTGCGGTGCCGGTTCCAGATCGCCTCCAGGGCGTGCGACAGCGCGTCCAGGGCGCTGGCCAGGGTGGCGGCCGGGGGCAGGCTGCGCATCAGTTCGGCATCGATGAGGGCGGCCTCGGGCCAGGTCCAGGGACGATGCAGGGAATACTTGTGACCGCCTGCCGCATCCCAAAGGGTGGCCCAGGGCGTGACTTCGCTGCCGGTGCCGGCGGTGGTGGGAATGGCGATGAGCGTCTTGATGCGGGCGGGGTCGGGCTGGAAGGCGCTGTCCTGGCGCAGATGGGTGAGCAGTTCCTCGAAGCGGCCCGAGGGCGTGGGCGCCAGCATGGCCTTGGCGCAGTCGATGACGCTGCCGCCGCCCAGCGCGATCAGGCAGGGGACGTCGGGGTGCTGCTGCCACAGGCGCTCGTGCATCGCGCCCAGCCAGGCGACGTCGGGATTGGGTTGCACGGCGTTTTCGATGGCCACCAGTTGCGGTCCGAGCAGGTCGGCGATGGCCTGCTCCAGGCCCAGCGCGGCGGCCTCGGGAAAGGTGATCAGGATGGCGCGCCGGCCGGCCAGCAGGTGCGGCAGGGTGGCAAGGCTGCCGGCGCCAGCATGGATGGCGACCGGGTTATGGAAATTCCACATGAGTCTGTTCTCGGGGTTTTCGGGGTTCGCGATGTTGAATGGGCGAGCTCAGTGCTCGTTGCTCAATGCGTGCTGCCATCCTGGATCAGGCGCCGCAGGTGGCTGGAGAGCGCATCGGCGGCCACCACCATCAGGGTCACCACGACAATGCAGGTGGCGGTGTCCTGGTATTTGAACAGCTTGAGGCTGTTGACCAGTTCGAAGCCGAGGCCGCCGGCCCCGACCATGCCCAGCACGGTGGCCTGGCGCAGGTTGACCTCGAAGCGGTAGAGCACGGTGGCGATCCAGGCCGTGGCCACCTGCGGCAGTACGCCGAAGATGATCACCTGCAGCGGCCGGGCGCCGGTGGCGCGCAGTGCTTCCAGCGGACCCTGGTCGATTTCCTCGATGCTTTCGGCGAAGAACTTGCCGACCATGCCCACGCCGTGTACCGCCAGTGCCAGCACGCCCGGGAAGGGTCCCAGCCCCACTGCCGAGACGAACACCAGCGCCAGGATCAGTTCATTGATGCTGCGGGTGACGTTGAGGCCCTGGCGCACCAGGGCGTGCAGGGTGCGGTTGGGGTTGAGGTTGCGTGCCGCCAGCAGGGCCACCGGCACGGCGCCGAGCACGCCCAGCAGGGTTCCCCATAGCGCGATCTGCAGGGTCTCGATGGCCGGGGCCAGCAGTGCCGGCAGCAAGGACCAGTTGGGCGGGAAGGAGCGGGCCAGGAAGTCGCCGATCTGCGGCAGGCCATTGGCCAGTTCGCTCCACGACAGTTGCGTGCCCTGGGCGCTCCAGCCGAGCAGCCAGGCGATCAGCGCCACCAGGGCGGCGTGGCCCAGCCAGGCGCGCAGCGTCTGCGGACGGGGGCCGGTCCAGAGATAGCCGGGGGCGGTCGAAGAAGGGGCGGCAGAGGGAGAGGAGGAGGGACTGTTCATGTCAGGTTCCTTGGATCGCCGGTGCGAGGCTGGTGGCGGCGGTGGCGGTGGCGTGGGAAGCCGGGTGCGGCACATGACCGGGGCTGGCATAGATGCGGTCCAGGTGATGCTGGTCCAGCGCCGTGCCGGGGCCGTCGAAGACCAGCTCGCCGCCGGACAGGCCGATGATGCGGTCGCCGAATTCGCGGGCATAGTCCACCTGGTGCAGATTGCAGACCACGGTGATACCCAGTTCGCGCGAGGCGGCGCGCAGGTAGTGCAGCACCAGGCGCGAAGTCTTGGGGTCCAGGCTGGCTACTGGTTCGTCGGCCAGGATCACCTGCGGCTGCTGGGCCAGGGCGCGGGCGATGCCGACCCGCTGGCGCTGGCCGCCGGAGAGGGCATCGGTACGCTGGTGGGCCTTGTGTTCCAGTTCCACGCGGCGCAGGCAGTCCATGGCCAGGGCCACGTCCTGGCGGCTGAACAGTTGCAGGACCGAGGACCAGGTCGGGACCTGGCCGAGGCGGCCGGTCAGGGTGTTCTTCAGCACCGACAGGCGCGGCACCACATTGTGATGCTGGAAGATCATCGCCACCTGGCGGCGCAACTGGCGGACCTGGCGGGCGCGGGGATCGGTGGCGTCGAAGCCGGCGATCCGGAGTTCACCCGAACTGGGCTGGACCAGACCGTTCATGCAGCGCAGCAGGGTGGACTTGCCGGCCCCGGACGGGCCCAGCACCACCAGGAACTGGCCGGCCGGGACGTCCAGGTCGATCCCGCGCAGCACGGCATGGCTGCCGTAGTGCTTGGCGAGGGCGCGGAGCTGGATCATTTCATGGCCTTCAGGTCCAGGTTGAGGATCTTGGCGGTCTCGCGCACCACGTCGTAGGCGCCGTCAGTGGTGGGGACGAAGCCGTTCAGGACGCCCTGGTCACCCCATTTCACGTCCTTGATGTTGGCGAAGGCGGTGGCGATCTTCTGTTTCAGGGCCGGGTCCAGGTCGCGGCGCCAGACCATGGGCGACTCGGGGATGTCGGGCGAGGTCCAGACCACGTTCAGGTCCGATTGCTGGACCACGCCCTTGGCCACGGCGGCCGCCAGGATGCGGTCAGCCACGGCGGCGGCGTCGACCTTCTTGTTGGCCACGGCCAGGATGCTGGCGTCATGGGAGCCGGAGAAGATCACCCGCGAAAAATACCTGTTGGGGTCGATATTGAGTTTTTGCAGGCCGGCGCTGGGGAACAGGTGGCCGGAGGCCGAGGACGGATCGACGAAGGCCATGGTGCGGCCCTTCAACTGCTCCACGCTCTGCAGGCCGCTGTCCTTGCGGGTGATGATGAGGCTCTTGTAGAAGCTGCGGCCGCTCTTCTTGGTCTCGGCCACGGCGAAGGCTTCGACATTGGCCACCGAGCTGGCCAGCACATAGGAGAAGGGGCCGAGGTAGGCCACATCCAGCTTGCGCGAGCGCAGCGCCTCGATGATGCCGTTGTAGTCGGTGGCGATGAAGGGCTTGACCGGCATGCCCAGCTGCTGCTGCAGGCTGTCGATGACGGCCTTGCTGTTTTCCAGCATGGCCTGCGAGTCTTCGGCCGGGATCAGGCCCACGGTCAGGGGCTGGGCGGCGCGCACCGGCTGGCTCAGCAGGAGGGAGGTCAGGGCGCCCAGGCACAGGGCGAGCAGGGAACGTCGTTGCATGGTGGATCCTTGTCGTGGGCGTCCGGTGGTGGACGCAGTGGGTGATCGGCGGCGCAGTGTCGGGCGAGTTGCTCGGGCCGGTACTGACAGGAGAGGAGCTTACGGGGGCTTTATGACGGCCCTATTATCGATATAATCGTTAAAATTCGACGAAGCTATTGATTGAGGCTATAGATGACTCCTTCGCAACTGCGTGCCTTCCTCGCCGTGGCCCGCCATCGCGGCTTTTCGGCGGCGGCCCGGGCATTGGGCGTGAGCCAGCCGACCCTGACCACCCAGGTGCAATCGCTGGAGCGCGAACACAATGTGGAACTGTTCTTCCGCCGGGGGCGGCGGGTCGACCTGTCGGAGACGGCGCAGCGCCTGTTGCCGATCGCGCAGAACATCGCCGAGCTGGAACTGGACGCGCTGAACCTGCTGGTCAATTCGGGAGCGCTGCATGTGGGGCATCTGCGCATCGGCGCGGTCGGGCCGTTCCACGTGATCGAGATGGTGGACGCCTACCGCGCCCGTTATCCGCAGGTTGAGCTGTCGATCAAGCTGGGCAACTCGGCGCAGTCGCTGGCCGACCTGGAGAACTACGTGACCGATGTCGCGGTGCTGGCCAGCGTGACCGACGATGCGCGGTTCCACGCGCTGCCCTATGCCGATCACGCGGTGGTGCTGTTTGCCCATCGCAGTCATCCCTTCTACCAGCGCGAGACGGTCCCCCTGGCCGAACTGGAGCAGCAGCCGATGCTCATGCGCGAACAGGGCTCGACCACCCGGCTGGCGCTGGAAAAGGTGTTGCAGCAGGCCGGCGTGAAGCCCCGCGTGGTGATGGAGATCGGCAGCCGCGAAGCCCTGCGCGAGGCGGTGGCACGCGGACTGGGGCTGGCGGCGGTATCGGAGGCGGAGTTCATTCCCGACGAGCGTTTTCGCATGGTGCGCATCGAGGGCGACCCGGTGAGCACCCACACCTATGTCTATTGCCTGGCCGAGCGCCGCGAAGGCCGGCTGGTCGGGTCCTTCATGAAGATCGCTGCGCGTGGCTGACGGGGTGCCGGTCGTGGTCGGCGCTTTCGCTTATCATTGCGGTTTATCCAATTTTCGACCGAGGAAGACCGATCGTGATCAAGCATATCGTGATGTGGAAACTGAAGGACCACGCAGAAGGCGCTGACAAGGCCACCAACCTGCTGAAGATGAAGCAATTGCTGGACAGCTGTGCCAATGTGGTGCCGGGCATCCTGAAGTTCGAAGCGGTGCTGGCGCAACCGGGCCTGGAAGCCAGCTATGACGTGGTGCTGTATTCGGAGTTCGAATCCAGGGCGGCGCTGGATGCCTACCAGGACCATCCCGACCATATCGCCATCAAGCCCTTCATCGGTGCCGTGCGCGAGGCGCGCCAGTGCATGGATTACGAAATCTGAGGCCGCTGCAATGAGTCTGCCGTTGACCGAGGTCTTCCCGCAAGGTAATCCCTACCTGCAGGCACTGGGCGTGGAGGTGCTGGAATATGGCGACGATCGCGCCGTGATGTCACTGCTTCTCAAGCCGGAGTTCATGAATAGCTGGCAGGTGGCGCAGGGCGGCATCTCGATGACCCTGCTGGACGTGGCCATGGGCCTGTCGGCCAGGGCCGGCGTGCCGGACGCCAAGTCCTCGGCCACCGTCGAGATGAGCACCAGCTTCCTGCAGCCGGCCGGTCATGCCGGCGAGACCATCGTGGCGCGCGGCCATACCTACCATCGCTCCACCACCATGTGCTTCTGCCAGGCCGAACTGTGGAATGGCGAGCGACTGGTGGCCAAGGCCATGGGCACCTTCAAGCTGATCCGCCGCCTGGATATTTCCAGGAAGCTGGATCACGAGTGAGCCGTCATTCACCCGTAGGGCCTCATGGCGTTTCCGTTTCAACCCTCAGCAGGAATTCCCGCATGAAAATCACCGTAGGCAGTTGGGAAGCGCTGCGCGTACACGCCCAGCCTATCCGCTTCGAAGTCTTTGTCGATGAACAGAAGGTGCCAGCCGAGATCGAGCTGGACGAGATGGACCCGCTATGCGTGCATGCGGTGGCCTACGACGAGGCCGGCCAGCCGCTGGCCACCGGTCGCCTGCTGCCGGACGGCCACATCGGCCGCATGGCGGTACGCAAGGCCGGGCGCGGCCAGGGCGTGGGCGGGGCGGTGTTGCAGGCGTTGATCCAGGCGGCGCGGGAGCGCGGCGACGGCGAGGTGATCCTCAATGCGCAGATCCATGCCGAGGGCTTCTACAATGCCCACGGCTTCGCCCGCGAGGGTGACGAGTTCATGGAAGCGGGCATCCCCCATATCACCATGCGGGCCAGCCTGCGCCAGCAGGCCTAGCCGGCAGGGCCGACAGGGCCGACAGGGCCGACATTTCAGGCCGGCCGTACGCGGGCTGGGGGCTTGCCGTCTTCCAGTCTGAAATAACACAGCTGGGCGCCCAGTTCGCGCGCCCGTTCGGCCACCACTTCGGCGGTGGAGGCCAGTTCTTCCGAGGCGGCCGCATTGCGCTGCGTGGTGTCGTTGAGCTGAGCGACGGCGGCGCCGATTTCCTGTACCCCTTCTTCCTGCATGCGCGAGGACAGCGTGATCTGGTTGATCTGCTGCGAGGCTTCGCGGATTCCCTGCAGGGTGCCTTCGGCCAAGCGCTGGCTGGTTTCCTCGGCCATGTCCACGCTTTCCTGTGCAATCACGCTGATTTCGTGGGCGCTGCCCTGGCTGCGCTCGGCCAGCTTGCGGATTTCTGCCGCCACCACCGAGAAGCCGCGCCCGTGCTCGCCGGCGCGGGCGGCTTCGATGGCGGCATTCAGGGCCAGCAGGTTGGTCTGGTAGGCGATGTCGTCGATCACCCCGACCTGGCGCGCGATGCCGCGCATGGCAGCCACCGTGGTCTGTACCGCGGCGCCGCTCTTGTCGGCGTCGGCTGCGGCGGCCAGCGCGATCTGGTCGGTGCGGCGCGCGTGTTCGCCGGTCTGCTGGATGGCCAGGCTCATGCTGGCAATGGCGCTGTGGACTTCTTCCACCGCCGCCGCCTGCTCGCTGGAGGCACCCGCCAGGGCGTGCGCGGTGGCGTTGAGCTGGCGCGAGGAGTCGCCCAGCGACTGGGTCGAGAGGGTGACGCTGCGCATGATGTCGGTGAGCCGTTCGCGCATGGTGTGCATGGCGTAGAGCAGGCTGCCACGGTCGTTGCGACGCAGGCGCACCGCCACGCCGAGGTTGCCGTCGGCGATCTGGCGCACGATGTCGGCGGCGTAATCGGGTTCACCCCCGAGCTGGCGGCGCAGGCTGATGATGATCCACAACGCCAGGGCAATGCCCACGACCAGCGCCACGCAGGCGATTTCCAGGTTGTGGCGGCGCAGTTCGCCGTATTCCTGCAGGGCATTGTCATAGGCGCTGCGGGTCAAGGTTTCCTGCAGGTGGCCCAGGGTGGCCAGTTGCGTGGCCAGGGCCGACAGACGCGGCGTGAGCTGGGTCCAGCTGCGGTTGGCCTGCAATACCTGGGTGCTGGCGATGAGTTCGATGACCTGGTTGCGTTCGCTCAGGTAGGTTTTCCAGCTGTGCTCGAAACGGGCGGCCTCGACTTGTTCCTCAAGGGTCAGGCGGGTGGCGCGGTAGGCTTGCCAGCCCTGGTCGAAACTGGCATCCAGGCCGGCCAGGCGGCCCAGCCACTGCTTGATCTGTTCATTGCCGGTGGCGCCATCGGGACCCGGTTCGGTCGGCACATTGGCCATCATCAGGGCGCGGCCCATGACGTCGCGGTTCATGTACAAGGCATCACGCACCCGGGCAATGTGGATCAGGGCCATGGTCCGGTCTTCGTAGACATAGCGCAGCTTGTCGTTGCTGGAGGCCATGCCCAGCATGTCGCGCCAGGCCAGCAGGACCACGCTGCCGCACAGTACCGCTACCAGAATCCCGAGGCGGGCGGTGACCGTCAATTTTCGTCGCACGATATTTTCCTTGTGAGTGCCCGTGAGCTTTCGTTCAGTCCAGCACAGACTATAGCGAATCCTATTGCATTGCAGAATGAAGAAAAGAGCAGTTTGAACCGCTGTTTACTGAAAGTATGTGGTTTCCCACAATACCCGCCCCGTAGCGACTGCGAGATACTTGCGGCCGAACCGGGGAGGGGGAGTTCTCCCGGACAGATAAAACAAGCAAAAGCCCGAACGGACGACGATCCGGCAACGGCAGGCGGCAGGTCCCCATGGACCGGCTGATATTCGATGTTTCTTGGAGAAATCATAATGACGGCGCAAAAACCGCCCCTTTACAAATCGCTGTACTTCCAGGTTCTGGTTGCCATCGTGATCGGCATCCTGCTGGGCCATTTCTACCCATCCACGGGTGAAGCCATGAAGCCGCTCGGCGATGGCTTCGTCAAACTGATCAAGATGATCATCGCTCCGGTGATCTTCTGTACTGTCGTCATCGGCATTGCCGGCATGGAAGACATGAAGAAGGTCGGCAAGACCGGCGGTCTGGCCTTGCTGTACTTCGAAGTGGTCAGTACCGTGGCCCTGATCATCGGCCTGGTGCTGGTGAACTTCCTCAAACCAGGTGTGGGCATGAACGTCGATCCGGCGGCGCTGGATACCAAGAGCATCGCGGCCTATACCGCCCCGGGCAAGATGGGTTCGGTGACCGACTTCGTCATGGGCATCATCCCCACCAGCATGGTGGACGCGTTTGCCAAGGGTGACGTGCTGCAGGTGCTGCTGGTGGCGGTGCTGTTCGGTTTCGCCCTGCACAAGTTCGGCGGCCGCGGCACGCTGGTGTTCGATTTCATCGAGAAGATCTCGCACGTGCTGTTCTCGGTGGTGGGCGCGATCATGAAGGTGGCTCCGATCGGCGCCTTCGGTGCGATGTCCTTCACCATCGGCAAGTACGGCGTGGGTTCGCTGTTCTCGCTGGCCAAGCTGATGGGTACCTTCTACCTGACCTGCCTGCTGTTCATCTTCGTGGTGCTGGGGATCATCACCCGCCTGCACGGCTTCTCGATCTGGAAGTTCGTCAAGTACATCAAGGAAGAACTGCTGATCGTGCTGGGTACCTCTTCCTCGGAATCGGTGCTGCCGCGCATGCTGGCCAAGATGGAAAATGCCGGTGCCAAGAAGACCGTGGTCGGTCTGGTGATCCCGACCGGTTACTCCTTCAACCTGGACGGCACCGCGATCTACCTGACCATGGCGGCCGTGTTCATCGCCCAGGCCACCAACACGCCCATGACCTTCGTGCAGGAACTGACGCTGCTGGGTGTGCTGCTGCTGACGTCCAAGGGCGCGGCGGGCATTACCGGTTCCGGCTTCATCGTGCTGGCGGCAACGCTGTCGGCCGTGGGCCATGTGCCGGTGGCCGGCCTGGCGCTGATCCTGGGTATCGACCGCTTCATGTCTGAAGCGCGCGCCTTGACCAATACCATCGGCAATGGCGTGGCGACCCTGGTGGTGGCCAAGTGGAGCGGCGAACTGGATAGCGAGCGCCTGACCAAGGTCTTGAACAACGAGACCGTGGAAGATGCACAGGCACCGGAAGCCATCCTGGACCGCACCGAAGCCAAGATGCATCACTAAGTCACCACAGCGGGATTCGCTCCCGCCAGGCTGGCCTGATCGGCCCCATCCCCGCGCCTTCTGGCGTGGTGGTGGGGCCGATGTGTTTTGGGGTGGTGGAAATGGCGGAATCGGATTAGGTCCGGGATCGGCGGGAACAGTGGATGCAGTCCACCCTCTTGGGGAGGTTTGTACCTCTTGCTACGGGCAGGCCGGGTACAGGCGAAAAAAAAGCCCACGACCTTGCGGTGTGGGCTTGAATCCAATTCTTTAGGAGGAAATTGGAGGAGACAGGTATAACTTTACTGCTCCGCATCAAATCAGGCCAATTTATCTTCCAAATATCAGATATACGCTTTGGTTATTTCACGTGAGCAAGGAATGAAGGCCCCGGGTCAGGCGCTGTGCGGCTTTGCGCCAGGCTGGTCGTCGCCGGGTGAAGCATCTTGCCCCCTGGGCTTGCAAGGAATACGGCAGGCCTTGTCGGTGGCGGCCTCGCCGCTATATTGCATCGCCATAGGATCGACCACGTGTTCGGTCAGGACCGGTTCGCCGACGATGGGCACGCGCAGGACCGTG
The DNA here is from genome assembly GCF_002870055.1 of Herbaspirillum sp. BH-1. NCBI lineage: Bacteria > Pseudomonadati > Pseudomonadota > Betaproteobacteria > Burkholderiales > Oxalobacteraceae > Herbaspirillum > Herbaspirillum sp. BH-1. Next base: position 60,302 of record NZ_PKOI01000014.1, read on the forward strand.
GAGCAGCGGGTGCCATAGTCGGGCGAGCGGATGAAGATGGGCGAGAGCATGCGCTCCTTTTCCAGGCCGATGCCGGTGTCGGGCAGGCGACAGTCGTTGGCGCGGGTGCCATCGGTGAGCATTTCGAAGAAGGTCTCTTCCGGCGCGCCCTGGCACAGCAGGCTGGCGAATTGCGCCTTGGCGCGGGTGAGCTTGGGCCAAGGGGTGTCGAGCAAGGCATTGGACACACCATAGACGCCGTATTCCAGCGGCTGGCCATTGCGGGGATCTTCGCTGCCGCGATTGGAATACCACAGCATGGTCTCGGGGTTGCCCACGAGGAGGTTGAAGCCGTTGTATTGCTGGGCAAGGGGCTCGATCTGGCGCAGGTAATCCTGCGGCGTCATGTCGCCGGCCAGGTAGTCGGCGACCAGCTGGCCCCGGGTAGGGGCATCCGCTCGTCGTTCGGAAGGTGCGCGCACATTGGTGATGGCGGCAAAGCGGCCATCGCGGGTCACACCCAGCCAGGTGCCGCCGCCTTGCAGGTCGCGGCCGGCGTAGATCTTGGGCTGGTCGTTCCACCAGGTGGCGTCAGCGGCCGGGCGGGCATAGAACTCGTCGCGATTGGCGGCCAGGATCAGCGGCATGCCGGGGATGACTTTCCAGGCGAAGATGATCAGGCACATGGCGCGATATCCTCGAACTGTTCTACATGACGCGCACCGCTGATGAGGGGCAGGGCGCCAGCCTCGGCCAGGGCCTGCTCCAGGGCGTGGGTGAATCCCTCGGCATCGGTGTCGGCGATGCCTTGGTAGATTTCCATCCAGGTCTGCAGGCCGTCCTGTTCGCCAGGGCGGCGCTTGAGTGCGCCGGCCACCTGCTGGCGCGCCTGCAGGGTGGCCTGCACTCCCCGGATCTTGGTCAGCAGTGTCGGGGCGTGGGTGCTGGCGACCCGGTAGTAGATGTAGAGGTCCATGGTGAGTCCCTATGGCTTGAACGCTGCGCGCCGCTTATTGCGGATCGGCCAGCTCATAGGGGAGGTCGTGGAAATGCAGGGCAGGACCACCGGCGGCGCCCAGATGGACGGTATCGTCGGCGGCGGCCAGTTTCATTTCCACCAGGGCCAGGGCGTGATCCTGGTCCAGCGGTTCGGCATTGACCACCATGCCGCAGGGCTGGCCGGGATCGGCGGCAGCAAAGACTTCATCACCGGCCCGGGCGCCGGCGCTGGCGATGGTGGCCAGCAAGGTGCGCCGCTTGAGCTTGCCCAGGTACTGGCTGCGGGCGACGATTTCCTGGCCGGGGTAGCAGCCTTTCTTGAAATTGACGCCGCCGATCAGTTCGAAATTGATCATCTGCGGCACGAACTGCTCTTGCGTGGCGGCGAGGATGCCGGGGACACCGGCGCGGATATCGGACAGGCGCCAGGCCAGGGTGGCGGTGGGCTTCAAGTGCTGTACCAGCTTGGGCCAGGCGGTGCTCAGGGTGTCGACGGCGGCAATCCATTGGTAGCGCGGGCTGCCGGCGGCATCGGCCAGGCGGATCAGGGTGCCATGGCTGTTGTCGAGCTTGTCATAGGGGGCGGCCGGCAAGACCGGGAACCACTCGGCCAGGGCGTTGGCGGTGGCCGGTCCGACCAGGCCCAGCACGGCGCGTTCGGCGCTGACGTCGGCCAGCTTGGCCTTGGCACGCAGGATGAACATCTGCAGGCGCTTCTGGATGGCAGGCTGCAGCGCGCGAGGCAGCTGCAGGAAGATCCCGGCTTCGTCGCGCCACATCAGCAGCGTGGCCAGCAGTCGGCCCTTGGGCGAGCAATAGCCGGCCAGGCGGGCGGCATCGGCGGTGAGGTGCTGCACATCATTGGTGAGCTGGCCGTGCAGGAAGGCGGCGGCTTCTTCGCCGGTGGCCGCGATCAGGCCCAGGTCGGTCAGTGGCGCCACGAAACTTTCCAGGCTTTGCGGGGTAGCCGTACCGAAGCCGAGTACGTCCTGGCCCTGGTCGTCAAACTGGGCGCCTTGCTGCGTGAGGAAGTCGCGCCAGGCGGAGGGCGATGCGGTGATATCTGTCATAGGAAATCTTTTACGGATTACGTCGGATTACGTCCTGCCGGGGTGAAGTCCCCGGCAAATTAGGCAACTGTCGTGCCAGCGATTATCATTGATGCCTCGATTATAGTGATCTCCGAAAAATCGCGTCGGAACTACAGGGATTTCGCATCAGGTATGAAGAAGTTATTGGCAACATTGTTCGTGCTGGCCGCGCTGGTCGCCGGTGCTGGCGTCTACTGGACCAAACAGCCCATCGTGCCGGCCAATGGCCAGCTGATCGCCTTTACCATCACGCCGGGGGCGGGTGTGTCGGGGGCTGCCCAGCAGATCGCGGCGGCCGGGGTACCGCTCAATCCGGACCTGTTCACGCTGTATGCGCGCCTGTCCGGCGAAGGCGGCCGCATCAAGGCCGGCAGCTATGAGATCAAGCCCGGTTACACGCCCCAGCGGCTGCTGCTGCAACTGGTGCGCGGCGAGTTCGCGCAGGAGGCGCTGACCGTCATCGAGGGCTGGACTTTCAAGCAGATGCGCCGCGCCATCGCCGACCAGCCAGCGCTGAAGCACGATACGGCCGGCTGGACCGACCAGCAGATCCTGGCCAAGCTGACCAACGAATACACCTATCCGGAAGGCCTGTTCTTCCCCGATACCTATCTCTTCGCCAAGGGCGCCAGCGATATGCAGGTCTATAAACAGGCCTTCGCGCTGATGAGCAAGAAGCTCAACGAAGCCTGGGCGCGGCGCGATCTGTCGTTGCCATATCGCACGCCCTATGAGGCGCTGATCATGGCGTCCATCGTGGAAAAGGAGACCGGGCAGAAATCCGAGCGCGGCATGGTGGCCGGGGTGTTCGTCAACCGCCTGCGTACCGGCATGCTGCTGCAGACCGATCCGACGGTGATCTATGGCATGGGCGAGCGTTACCAGGGCAAGATCCGCAAGGTCGATCTGCTGACCGACACGCCCTATAACACCTATACCCGTGCCGGCCTGCCGCCCACGCCCATCGCCTTGCCGGGCGCAGCCTCGCTGGCGGCGGCGCTGAACCCGGACAAGACCGAGGCCTTATACTTCGTGGCGCGTGGCGATGGCACCAGCCATTTCTCCAGCAACCTGAACGAGCACAACCAGGCCGTCAACCGCTACCAGCGTTGATCCGCCTTTCTTTTCACCGATTCATTCTGTAGCGATACCTTCATGGCATCAGGCAAATTCATTACCTTCGAAGGCATCGACGGCGCCGGCAAGTCGACGCATATTCCCTTCGTCACCGAGCTGCTGCGCGCGCGCGGCCTGACGGTGGTGGCCACCCGCGAGCCGGGTGGTACGGAACTGGGCGAGTGCCTGCGCGAACTGGTGCTGCATCACCCCATGCACCTGGAGACCGAGGCCCTGCTGATGTTCGCCTCGCGGCGCGAACACCTGGCGCAGGTGATCACGCCGGCGCTGGAACGCGGCGACTGGGTGATTTCCGACCGGTTCACCGATGCCACCTTCGCCTACCAGGGCGGCGGCCGCAAGCTGGCGCTGGACAAGCTGGAAAGCCTGGAGCAGTGGGTGCATCCGCATCTGCAGCCGGATCTGACGCTGCTCTTCGACGTGCCGCTGGAAGTGGCACGCGCGCGCCTGGATGCAGAACGTACCCTGGACAAGTTCGAGCAGGAAAAGGCGGACTTCTTCGCCAACACCCGCGCCGAATACCTGCGTCGTGCCGCGCAATTCCCGCAGCGTTTCCGCATTGTCGATTCCACCCGTCCGATCCCGGTGATCCAGGACGAATTGCGCGCCATCGTGGCCGCGCTGTGAGGGGCACCGCATGTCCGTGACTTCGACCGATCCCTTGCTGCCCTGGCAGGGCGAGAGCTGGCGCCAGCTGCAGCAGTTGCGCGAGCGCCTGCCGCATGCGCTGCTGTTCTATGGCGCGGCCGGCACCGGCAAGACCCGCTTCGTGGAGGCCTTCGCCAAGTCGCTGCTGTGCGAGTCGCCTACACCCGAGGCGCATGCCTGCGGAGTCTGCCCGTCCTGCAACTGGTTTTCGCAATCCAATCATCCGGACTATCGCCGGGTGCGCCCGGAGGTGTTGGAGGATGAACCCGGCGAGGACGACAGCGGCGAGGAAAAGAAGACCGCCAAGGCCAGCAAGGCGCCTTCCAAGGACATCAAGATCGACCAGATCCGTGCGCTGGCCGATTTCATGAACGTGTCCACCCACCGTTCCGGCCTGCGGGTGGTGATGCTGTATCCGGCCGAGGCGCTCAACACCGCCGCGGCCAATGCCTTGCTCAAGACGCTGGAAGAGCCGCCGCCGGGGACCATGTTCCTGCTGCTGTCCAATCGTCTGGATCGGCTGCTGCCGACCATTCTCTCGCGTTGCCGCAAGTTCGCCCTGAACGCGCCGGGCCACGACGAGGCGCTGGCCTGGCTCAAACAGCAGGGCGTCAAGGATGCCGATGCCTGGCTGGCCGAGCAGGGTGGGGCGCCGCTGGCGGCGCTGGAGGCGGCACAGGGCGAGGGGCGCGAGGCGCTCGACGAGCTGCTGCGGCAACTGGCTCAGCCGGGCGTGGATGGTGCCCTGCGCGCTGCCGACAAGTTGCAGAAGACGCCCGCCGCCGAGCTGGTGGGCTGGGTGCAGCGCTGGCTCTATGATCTGCTGTCGCTGAAATCGGCCGGGGTGGTGCGCTATTACCCGCGCTACGGCAAGGAACTGGGGCGGCTGGCCGAACGGGTCGATGCACTGGCCTTGTCCAGGGCACTGCGTGGCATGGGTGACCGCCGCGCCATCGCTGACCATCCCTTGTCGGCCAAGCTGTTCATCGAGGAAATGCTGATCGATTACGCGCGGATGTTCGACTGAGACAGACCTGCTGCGGCGCAGTCCGCTTGCGCCCAGGCGCATGAAAAATCGCCCGGTCCCCACACTGTGGGGCCGGGCGATTTTCATTGCGGCAAACGCTTGCGTTCAGATCAGAAGGCCACCGATACCGAGGTGCTGAAGGTACGCGGATTGCCCAGTACCAGGTAGCCCGAGTTGGAGGCACCACCGGCCGACTGCCAGTAGTTACGGTTGGCCAGGTTCTCGATGGCGGCGCGGAAGGTGACGGCGCGACCGCCGATGTCGGTCAGGTAGCGCGCACCCAGGTCGTAGCGCACCCAGGATGGGACTTCCAGCTTGTTGGCGGCATCCACGTACTGGGTGGCGGTGTAGGTGGCGCGGCCATTGACGGTCAGGCCACGCACGCCGGGGATGTCATATTCGACGCCGGCATTGGCCTGCATCTTGGGCACGCCGATGGCGTACTTGCCATTGTTGGTGCCGCCATTGGTCTGTACCTGCTTGGCATCGAGGAAGGTGATGCCCGACAGCAGGCGCACGCCCCGGGTTACTTCGCCGTAGGCGGTCAGTTCGACACCACGGTTGCGTTGCTTGCCGTTGGTGGACTCGATGCCGGTGGACACATCCTTGTACGACAGCGGGCGATCGGTGGTGAAGAAGGCCGCGCCCAGGCCGAGTCCGCCCAGTTCGTACTTCACGCCGACTTCCTTCTGCTTGGACTTGTAGGGCGCCAGGATCTGGCCGTAGTTGGCGGCGGTGGTATCGGTGATCTGCTTGCCTTGCTGCAGACCTTCGATGTAGTTGCCGTACACGGACAGGTTCTTGAGCACCTTGAACACCACGCCGGCCATGGGCGAGGTGGCGCTCTGGTCATAGTGGCTATTGTTGACGTGGGTGTTGTAGGCGTAGCCGTCCGACTTCAACTGCTGCTGGCGTACGCCCAGCGTCACCAGCAGGCGGTTGTCGTAGAAGCCCAGGGTGTCGGAGACCACGGCGCTCATCAGCTGGGTCTTGATGGTGGTCTGCGGATCGGACAGGTCATTGCCCAGCAAGACCAGGGCCGGGCGCGCGTAGGTGCTCGGATTGTAGAGATTGGTGGCCAGGGCGTAGGAGGTGGACATGCCGTAGGCATTGCGCGAATCCAGCGAATACGCCGAGGCGGCAGCCACCAGCTTGTGCGAGACGGTGCCGGTGTTGAACTGGGTGCGCACGCCGATTTCGCCGGTGGCGACGTCATCCTGGCGGGCATTGTCGAAGCGATAGGTGGAGGCGGCGCCGGTGCTGGCGTTGTTCACGCGTACGCCCGACAGCGAGTTGTTCTCGGTGCCCTGGCGTGCGCCGAAGGCGGCCCAGGCGGTGGTGCTGGCCGACAGGTCCCACTCGCCGCGTACGGTGCCGAAGATGTCGCGGGCATTGGAATACGACCAGGGCTGCGCGTAGTTGGACGAGCCGCTGGGAGCGGTCGGTACCGCCGTCACGCCGCTGCCGATGGTGACGCTGGGACGCATGTTGCTGAGGTTGTTTTCCTGCACGCCGAGGTCGGCCGAGAGGCGGAAGTCATTGCCGCGATAGTCCACGCCCAGGGAGAAGACATTGGTCTCGCGCTTTTCATTGGATACGCCCGTGCCACCTGCATGACGGGCGGCATTGACGCGCACGCCCAGGCGTTCATCGGCGCCCAGGCGGCGCGAGACGTCGATGGCGGCGGACTTGCTGTTGCCCGACTCGTAGCCCAGGGTCACTTCGGTCAGGGCTTCGCTGGAGGCGCGCTTGGGCAGGATGTTGATGGTGCCACCGAGGCCGGCATCGCCAGGGGTGGCGCCATTGAGGAAGGCGCTGGCGCCGTACAGCACCTCGACGCGCTCGATCATTTCCGAGGCGACGTACTGGCGCGGCAGGATGCCGAACAGGCCGTTGTACATCAGATCGTCCGAGTTGGCGATGAAGCCGCGGATCATGTACGACTCCTGGAAGTTGCCAAAGCCGCGGGTGGTGCGCACCACCGGATCGTTCTTGAGCACGTCGCCCACGCCGTGGGCCTGCTGGTCGGCGATCAACTGGCGGGTGTAGGCCACCGAACGCACCGGGCTGTCCAGGTTGTCGACATTGCCCAGCACGCCCAGGCGGCTACCGCGCGCCACCTGACCACCGGCAAACTCGGCCGGCAAGCCATCGGCCGAGGCGTCGGCGGAGGCATTGACGGTGACCGTGGGCAGGGCGGTCTGGTCCTTGGAGTCGGTGGTGGCGGTAGTGGCAGTGGTGGCAGTGGTCTGGGCCAGCGCCGGCAGGGGAGCCAGGAAAGCCAGCGCGAGGGCGGCGGCCAGCGGGTTGAGGCGCGCAGTGAAGGGCATGGACATGAAGATTCTTTCTAGAATTTCTTGTGGGAATGAAGAAGTATTACAAAACGGCGCAAAGTATAATTAAAAATCGTTATCATTTGCATTCATTTTTTAATGAATAGAAGTGACGTGTTGCGAAAAGGTAATGAAATGATGGTCATCGCCGGCTGAATGTCGAAGGCCGGGAGGCCCGAGGCCAGGCGTGCCCACCCAGCCCGTATAATTCCGGCCATGAATTCCCCGAGCTCCTTCCTGGCGGCGGCATCGCTGCCTGCCGATCCGCCGCAGCATCTGCTGCTGTCGCGCCTGTTCTGGCTGCGCTGGGCGATGGTGGCCGGCGAGCTGCTGGTGCTGGCAGGTGCCCACATCTGGCTGCATATCGCCTTGCCGATGTCGCCCTTGCTGGCGCTGATCCTGCTGCAGCTGCTCATCAATGGGGGAACCTGGCTGCGCATGCGCCGGGCGCGGCCGGCGGAGCAGGGTGAACTGTTCATGCAGCTGTGGCTGGATGTGGCGGTATTGACGGCCTTGCTGTATTTCTCGGGCGGCTCGACCAATCCCTTCGTGTCCTTCTACCTGCCGGCGCTGGCGGCCGGCGCGGCTACCCTCAGTTGGCCCTATGCCTTGCTGCTGGCGCTGTGCGCGCTGGGTGGCTATTCGGGGCTGGTGTATTTCTACGAGCCGCTACACATCCACGACCATGGCCAGGCCATGGCCTATCACCTGGCGGGGATGTGGATCAATTTCACGATCTCGGCATTGTTGATCACCTGGTTCGTCAGTCGCATCGCCGCTGCGGTGCGCTCGCGCGACCGGCAACTGGGCCAGGCCCGGGAGCGTCAACTGCAGAGCCATCGCATCCTGGCGCTGGGCACCCAGGCCGCCGGCGCGGCCCACGCACTCAATACGCCGTTGTCGACGGTGGCGGTGATCGCAGGGGAGTTGCGACGCGAGATGGCCGACAACCCCGCGCTGAGTGTCTATGACGAAGACCTGCGCATCGTCGAGGAACAGATCGCGGTCTGCAAGGCAGCGCTGGAGAGCATGCGCCTGGACGCCGATGCCCAGCTGCGCAACGAGGACAGCGCGGCCATCACGCCCTGGCTGACCAGCCTGCTGGAGGGCTGGCGCCTGCGTCACCCCGCCGTGCTGCTGGTGGCCGAGGTACACCAGCCGGGTTGGGTCGCCAGCCAGTTGCAGGACCTGTCGCAGATCCTCTTGACCCTGCTCGACAATGCCGCCCATGCGGTGCGTGGGCGGGGTCACCAGGGGGAGATCCGGCTGCGACTCATCTCCGCTGATGCTGGCGATGCCACCAAGCTCAGCGAAGCGCCATCGTCGCTTGGCGGGGCGTCAGCCAGGTCGGGCAAAAAGACGGCTATCATCGAGGTCTCCGACAATGGCAGCGGTATCGCGCCCGAGCTGCTCCAGCGCCTGGGTCATGGCCCGGTCGTCAGCAGTTCCGGCGGTTCGGGGATTGGTCTGATGCTGGCGTTTGCCAGTGCCACGCACCTGGGAGGCAAGCTGCGCCTGCGTTCCGTGCCGGGTGAGGGTACCGTGGCACAGTTGCGCTTCCCCTTGCGCTGAATGTTTTTGTTTCCTGTCTTGATCGACTGATGTGATGTTTCTTATATTGCAGGCTTTTTGATGAGTGCAGCTTTTCTGATTCTCGACGATAACGATGTCTTTGCCAGTACCCTGGCCAGGTCGCTGGCGCGTCGGGGTTTCCGCCCGACCGTGGCGCACAGTGGCGAGGAGGCGCTGGAAGCGGCGCGTCGTGAACGCTTCGACTACGCCACCATCGACCTGCAGCTGGAAAAGGATTCCGGCCTGCAGTGGGTGTCGCCGCTGCGTCAGGCCTTGCCGGAGGCCCGCCTGCTGGTGTTGACTGGCTACGCCAGCATCGCCACCACGGTGCAGGCGATCAAGTCGGGCGCCGACAACTACCTGGCCAAGCCGGCCAACGTCGATTCCATCCTCTCGGCGCTGAACCATGCCAGTGGCGGCGAGCGCACCGACGAACCGGTGCCGCCGATGGAAGAGGCGTCGCCGCTGTCGCTGGAAAGACTGGAGTGGGAACACATCCAGCGTGTGCTGGCCGAGCATGAGGGCAATGTCTCTTCCACCGCGCGGGCGCTGAACATGCACCGCCGCACCCTGCAGCGCAAGCTGGCCAAGCGGCCGGTGGCGCGCTGAGGGCGGGCGCCGGGCATGCCGGCGCGGCTGTAACCAAAGGTAAGCGGCGCGCGCTCAGGGGCGACATGCTGTCGGCATCGCTTTACAATAGCGGCCATGTATATCGATTCCCATTGCCACATCAATTTTCCCGACCTGGCGGCGCGCTTGCCGGAGATCTTCGGCAAGATGGCCGAAAACGAGGTAAGCCACGCCCTGTGCGTGTCGGTCGATCTGCCTGATTTTCCGCAGGTATTGGCCCTGGCCGAGCAGTATCCCAACGTCTACGCCTCGGTGGGCGTGCATCCGGACTACGAAGACACGCCGGAGCCCTCGGTGGAGCAGCTGGTGGCGCTGGCCGACCATCCGCGCATCGTCGCCATCGGCGAGACCGGGCTGGATTACTACCGCCTGCAGGGTGACCTGGAATGGCAGCGCGAGCGCTTCCGCACCCATATCCGCGCCTCGCGCGCCACGGGCAAGCCCCTGATCATCCATACCCGTTCGGCGTCCGAGGACACCATCCGCATCCTGCGCGAAGAAGGCGCCAGCCCGGCGGCCGGTGGTGCGGCGGGCGTCATGCATTGCTTCACGGAATCGCAGGAAGTGGCCGATGCGGCCATCGAACTGGGTTTCTATATCTCGTTTTCGGGCATCGTCACCTTCAAGTCCGCCAAGGACCTGCAACAGGTAGCGCGCACCATTCCGCTGGAACGCATGCTCATCGAGACCGATTCGCCCTACCTGGCACCGGTGCCGTTTCGCGGCAAGACCAATGAGCCCGGCTATGTACGCCACGTCGGCGAATTCATCGCCGACCTGCGCGGCATCCCGGTGGCCGAGGTGGCACGCCAGACCTCTGATAATTTCTTCAAGCTGTTCGGAATCACACCATGACCTTGCTGGAAAAGCTGCGTTCCCGCTGGCGCGGGCTGGGCCGCATCGTGCTCTACACCTCGCTGTTGTTGCCGGGCGCGGCCCGGGCGGGTGCCTATGAAGAATACTTCCAGGCCATCCGCATGGATAACGTGTACTTCCTCAAGCAACTGATGCAGCGTGGCATGGGCCCCAACCTGATCGAGCCCAAGCGCGGCTACACCGGCCTGATGCTGTCCATCCGCGAAGACTCGATGAAGGCCTTCGAGGTGCTGGTCAATGCACCGGACGTCAACCTGGAGGCCCAGGCCACCAATGGCGACACGCCGCTGATGCTGGCCTCCTTCTACGGCAACATACCGGTGGTCAAGCTGTTGCTTTCGCGCGAGGTGGAAGTCAATCGTCCGGGTTGGACGGCATTGCACTATGCGGCCATCAACGGCAGCTCGGAGATCGTCAAGCTCTTGTTGGATGCCTCGGCCTACGTGGATGCCGAATCGCCCGACGACAAGATGACGCCGGTGATGCTCGCCGCCATGCGCGGACGGGTAGCGGCAGTCGAGGTGCTGCGTGACAATGGCGCTGACCTGACGCTGAAGAACAAGGATGGTCTCACCGCCATGGACCTGGCCCGGCGCTACGGCCAGGAGGGCGTGATCGATGCCCTGAACGAAAAGCCGCGCCAGTAGCAGCAGGCTGATCCCGCAGAGTAAAAAAAACGTCCCGGCCACCTTGCGGTGGGCCGGGACGTTTTCTTTATGGGATGGGGGCTTTAGCGGATCAGGATCTGCGGGCCGACATCCTTGATGTCCTTGGTGCCGGTGAGGGCCATGCTGACATCGAGCTCCTTGCGCATGATTTCCAGCATCTGCGAGACGCCGTCGCCACCCATGGCGCCCAGGCTGTAGAGGAAGGCACGGCCGATCATGGTGCCGCGCGCGCCCAGGGCCACCGCCTTGAGCACGTCCTGACCGGAACGGATGCCGCCGTCGAACCAGACTTCGATCTGGTCACCCACGGCTTCGGCGATGGCCGGCAGGGCTTCGATGGAGGACATCGCGCCATCCAGCTGGCGGCCACCGTGGTTGGAGACGACGATGGCGTCGGCCCCGGTCTGCACGGCCAGCCTGGCATCTTCCACGTCGAGGATGCCCTTGAGAATCAGCTTGCCGCCCCATTGCTCCTTGATCCAGGCCACGTCGTCCCAGTTCAGGGTGGGGTCGAACTGGCTGGCGGTCCACTTGGAGAGGGTCTGCACGCCGCCGGCGCCTTCACCGCCCTTGATGTGGCCGGCCAGGTTGCCGAAGGTCTTGCGGCCGCCCAGCGCACGCAGCGCCCAGCCGGGCTTGCTGGCCAGGTCGAGCAGGGTTTCCAGGGTCAGCTTGGGCGGGACTGACATGCCGTTCTTGAGGTCCTTGTGGCGCTGGCCGAGGATCTGCAGGTCCAGCGTGAGCACCAGTGCCGAGCACTTGGCAGCCTTGGCGCGATCGATCAGCGATTTCACGAAGCCACGGTCGCGCATCACGTAGAGCTGGAACCAGAACGGCTTGGTGGTGACGCTGGCGACGTCCTCGATGGAGCAGATGCTCATGGTGGACAGGGTGAAGGGGATGCCGAACTTCTCGGCCGCGATCGCGCCCAGCATCTCGCCATTGGCCCACTGCATGCCGGTCAGGCCGGTGGGGGCGATGGCCACGGGCATGCTGACATCGTGGCTGATCATGGTGGTGCGGGTGCTGCGTTCGTCGACATTGATGGCCACGCGCTGGCGCAGCTTGAGCGAGGCCAGGTCCTTGGTGTTGGCGCGATAGGTGCTCTCGGTATAGGAGCCGCTGTCGGCGTAGTCGTAGAAGGCCTTGGGGACACGTTTCTTGGCCAGCAGGCGGAAGTCTTCGATACAGGTCATGACCGGCATATTGTTTTCTCCGTAATTTATTCAACGCGGCTTGGCGCCGCCGGGCGATGGTGGTGCAGACACGAACCGGAATCGGGACTGCTGATGCGTAATGCAGATGGACCGCTATCGTAGTGCATCGCCGGCATGGATGGGGTGAATCCCTTTGCCGTCATCCATGAAAATTTTAGGGACGGCCAGCCGCTGCGGGCGGTCTAGCCCGCCAGCAGCCGGGCCGCTGCACCGCCGCTACGCACCGCGCCTTCCAGCGTGGCGGGATAGTCGCCGGCCACGTAGTCGCCGGCCAGCGCCAGTCCGGCTGGCATGGCGGTGTTGTCGGGCCGTTGCAGTCCGGGGGTACAGGCGAAGGTGGCGCGCTTTTCGGTGATGACCTTGCTCCATTGGGGCGTGGCCAGGGCCGGCTGGCCGAAGTCTTGCGCCAATTGGCGGGTGATGCCCGCCGTCAGGGTGGCATGACCGTCGGCGATGGCCTGCCCGGCGGCACTGACCACCACGGCCAGCAGGCCCGGGTCGCCGCCCAGTTGCCCACGGTCGAAGACGAACTGACCCCAGGCCTGGCGCTCCGGCGCGTCCAGCAAGGCCAGGAAGGGCGCCGGCAGGCGCACCTGCTCGCCATACTGCAGATAGCAGGTGGTGATGGGTTCGTGCTCCAGGGCTTGCAGCAGGTGGGTATCGTGCAGGCCCTCCAGCAGTTGTGCGGCAGCCTCGGGGCCGGTGGCCAGTACCACGCCGGAGAATTCGCCCAGGCTTTCGCCCAGGCGGTCTTCCAGGCGCCAGCTGCCTGGCTCGCTGCCCGTCAGCAGGTGCGTGACCGCCACGCCCGGTCGCACCAGCCCACCGTGGCGGGCCAGGTAGGCTTCGGTGGCATCGGGCAGCAGGGCGCCCAGGTCCCGGCGCGGGATCAGCATGTCGGAAGCGGCCCGGCGTGCGCCCAGGCTATCGCGCAGCACGTTCAGGAATACCTGCGCCGAAGCCCGTTCGGGGGGCGTATTCAGGGCGGCGATGCACAGCGGGCGCCACATCAGGCGGGTGACGCGGTCAGTCTGGTCGAAGCGCTGCAGGAGGTCGGCCACGCTGCAATCCTCGTGCAATTGCCAGCCCATCCAGCGTGCCGTGGTGGAAAAGCGGGCCAAGGCCATCTTGTCCTCGCGCGCCAGTCCCTTGGCGCGCAGCAGGGCCACGGCCACATGCCAGGGCGCGGGCAGGCGTGGTGCGACGAAGTCCATGCCGTCGGCCTGGTTGGCCAGCGGGTAGCGCATCTGCAGGGGGAGGCGCAGCAGCGCCGTGGCCGGATCGACGCCGACCTGCTTCATCAGGGCCAGGGTGGCGCGGTAGGCGCCCAGCAGGATGTGCTGGCCGTTATCCAGGGTCCGGCCATCGAGTTCGAGGCGGCGCGCCCGGCCACCCAGGGTGCGGGCAGCTTCGAACAGGCTGACCCGGTGCCCGCCGCCGGCCAGCGCCACGGCGGCGGCGCAACCGGCCCAGCCGGCACCGATCACGGCGTAGTGGCGCGGGGCGTCGCTCATGCCGTCGTAGTGCGGCGATCAGCCGAAGACATAGGTCTTCCAGGCCAGCCACAGCTTGCGGATGGGGGTGAGCGAGATGCGCTGGTTGAGCACGTGATAGCCATCGCGGGTGATCTCGTCGAGCAGGGTGCGGTAGATGGCGGCCATCATCAGGCCGGGGCGCTGGGCGCGCCGGTCTTCTTTGGGCAGCAGGGCGAAGGCTTCGTCGTAGACCGCCTGGGCACGTTCCACCTGGAATTTCATGAGCGCCTCGAAACGCTCACTGTGGCGGGCGTTGAGGATGTCGGCGGCGGTGACGTTGAATTGCTGCAGTTCGTTGACCGGCAGGTAGATGCGGCCCTTGCGGCCATCCTCGCCGACGTCGCGGATGATATTGGTGAGCTGGAAGGCCAGCCCCAGTTTTTCGGCGAAGAGCAGGGTGCCGGGCTGGGTGTGGCCGAAGATGCTGGCCGAGAGCACACCCACCACACCGGCCACGTGCCAGCAATAGCGCTGCAGGCCGGGATAGTCGAGGTAGCGGCTCTGGTCGAGGTCCATTTCCATGCCATCGATGATGGCCTGCAGGTGTTCGCCCTTGAGCTGGTAGGTGGCCACGTGGGGATGCAGGGCCTTGGTCACCGGGTGGGTGGGCTGGCCTTCCAGCATGGCGGCGATTTCCTTGCGCCACCACATCAGCTTGGTGCGCGCCACCATGGGATCTTCGATTTCATCGACGGTATCGTCGACTTCGCGGCAAAAGGCATACAGCGCCGTGATCGCCAGCCGGCGTTGCGGCGGCAGGAACAGGAAGCTGTAATAGAAACTGGAACCGCTGGCGGCGGCCTTCTGCTGGCAGTATTCGTCTGGAGACATGGATGCGTGGCTGCGGTTGATGCGGGCCGCAAACGCGCCATTGAGGCCGGTTGCGGCAAAGGCGCTATGCTAGCCGAGTGCGCCCGGCAGGGCAAATCGGGCTTTGCTCATTGGGCATGTACATTGGGCATGTATTGCGGCGCCTGACGTTGTCCTTTAAGCTCAAGCCGATGTCATCCGGAAAATAAATTCACATAACATCAAATCCGGATGAATTTTGCCGATAATGGACAGGAAGCACTGCCCGCCGCAACGGCAGGACAGCTGCGGCGCAGCAAAAGTCACCCCGAGCGGGACTGGACGACGTACAGGAGGCTGGAGACATCATGGACAGACTGGAAATCTTTCGTAATATCGCCTCGCAGGCCGGACGGGGGGAGCTGGTGTTCCCGGCCAACGTCAGCGCGTCGATCAAGCTGCAGAAGGCCCTGGCCGACCCCGATTGTCACCTGGAGCTGGCGGCCAAGCTGGTGATGGCCGAGCCGCTGGTGTCGGCGCGGACGGTGGCCATCGCCAATTCGGCGGCCTACAACCGTTCCGGCGGGGAAATCAACAACGTGCGGGCGGCGGTGATGCGCCTGGGGTTCCGTACCCTCAATACCATCACCACCTCGGTGATCGTGCGCCAGCTGGGCCGTACCATCAATAACCCGGGCATGCGCATCAAGTCCGCGCAGCTGTGGGAGCACTGCGCCCATGTGGCCGCCACGGCCTATGTGCTGACCTCCAAGCTGACCAAGGCTGACCCGGAGACGGCGATGTTTGCCGGCATCGTGCACGAGGTCGGGGGCTTCTACCTGTTGTCGCGGACCGATGATTACCCGGGCCTGCTCGACGGTGGTACCGAGGACTGGATGGAATACGGCGAAAAGATGATCGGCCGCGCCGTGCTCAAGAAGCTGGGCGTGCCGCAGCCGGTGGTGGATGCCATCGAATCGCTGTGGCATGGCGTGCGGGTGCTGCCGCCGCAGACCATCGGCGACGTGCTGCTGTTGGCCAAGGAGCTCTCGCCGGTGCCCTCACCCCTGCAGCGCGCGGCCGTGGCCGAAGCCGGCATCGGCGGCGAGAACCTGGTGGATGACTACATCGGCGATCAATCGCTGCGCGAGATGCTGGATGATTCGGAAGAGCAGATCCGTACCTTGACGGCAGCGCTGCTGGTCTGAATCGATCGTCGTTGTTGCATACCCTCTACGGGTGTGGATGCCGAGCCCCACAAGCCCCGCGCCGTGGGGCTTTTTCATGTCCGGCCGCAGCTATCTGGTCAGCCCGCGCCAGCCGACGATCAGCCAGTCGCGCTTGCCCAGCCTGGGGCGCTGCCTGAAGACATCCCCCTGCACGCGTTCGATGCGCTCCAGGATGCGCAGGCCGCCTTGCACCACCATGCGCAGTTCCAGTCCGATGCGCCCCGGCAGTCGGCGCGCCAGCGGTGCGCCGGACAGCATCAGGTCGCGTGCGCGCATGATCTCGAACTGCATGAGTTGCTGCCAGCGTGGTGCGCTACAGCCGTCGGCGATGTCCTGCGGGCTCACGCCGAAGCGCGCCAGGTCTTCCAGGGGGAGGTAGATGCGCTCCTTTTCCCAATCGATGGCGACGTCTTGCCAGAAATTGATCAATTGCAGGGCGCTGCAGATGGCGTCCGAATCGCGCAGGTTCTCTTCAGTTGCTGCGCCGTAGAGGTGAAGCATCAGCGTGCCCACCGGATTGGCGGAGCGGCGGCAGTAATCCAGCAAGTCCTCGTAGCGGGCGTAGCGGGTGGTCACCACAT
Source organism: Herbaspirillum sp. BH-1 (assembly GCF_002870055.1). Classification (NCBI taxonomy): domain Bacteria; kingdom Pseudomonadati; phylum Pseudomonadota; class Betaproteobacteria; order Burkholderiales; family Oxalobacteraceae; genus Herbaspirillum; species Herbaspirillum sp. BH-1. The sequence goes on from NZ_PKOI01000014.1 coordinate 76,613, forward strand.
CCTGGCGGAAGGCCGAGAGCAGGTCACGGAACGGCTGCAGCGGCAGCGCATGGTCGGCGACGGTCTGCTGCAGGCGCTGGAAGATCGGCTTGGTGCAGCGGCTGCCGGCGGCGATCAGGTCCAGTTGTGCTTCGTAGGCCTGCAGGGCCGCCAGCCGCTGCGCCGGTTCGGCGTCGCCTTCATCGGCGATATCGTCGGCGCTGCGGGCGAAGGCATAGATTGCCCCCACCGCCGGGCGCAGGTGCGCCGGCAGCAGCAGCGAGGCCACGGGGAAGTTCTCGTAATGGTCGACGGCCATGAGGGGAGCGGGCGTGCTGAGAGTGTGTGGGGGGGCTCAGTCGAACTTGTCCTTGAGCAGCGCCTCGATGGTGGCGATGCGGGTTTCCACGGTCTCCAGCAGGGCCTTGGGCATGGTGCCACCGGCATTGAGTTGCGCGGCCAGCGAGCGGGCGATGCCCATGGCACCTTCGGTGAACTGCTTGCCATCCTTGGACAGCACGGCTGCGGCCGTGAAGAGAGTGGAGAACAGGATCTGGTCGGCGGTGTTGTTCTCGATGAACTTGTTCAGCAGCGCATTGTGGCTTTGCTTGAGTGCGTCGAATTCTTCCTGGGTGGGCATGGGAGATCCTCGGAGGTTGGGGCTGGACGGTGGGCGGTCTCAAACGGACGTGCGCCCTGCAAAGGCGCGGATTGTAGCAGCTATGGGGGGATGTGGCTTCGCCGGTCGGGCGGTCGGCCGGTCGATTTCGATAGCAAGAAATCGAGTGGCGCCGAGCGGCAAGCCCCATAGAGTGCGGTGTCCGATGACAACAGAAGGAGAAACACCATGGCTCTACTGGAAGGAAAGGTCGCGCTCGTCACTGGGGCGTCAGCCGGGATCGGCAGGGCGACTGCCTTGCTATTGGCCGCGCAGGGCGCGTCGGTGATCCTGAATGCGAGGAACCGGGAAGGCCTGGAGCAGCTTGCGGCCACCATCAGCAGTAGTGGCGGCAAGGCAGGCGTGCTGGCAGGAGACGTCGGGCAGCCCGCAACCCACCAGCAGTGCGTGGAGCTTGCCATGAAGGAGTTCGGCGGGCTGGACATCGCCGTCAACAATGCTGGGGCACTGGGAGCGCTCAAGCCGCTTGCGGAGATCACCCCGGATGAGTGGCAACATACCCTGCATGCCAATCTCACCGCTGCCTATCTCGGCGCGCGCAGCCAGATCCCGGCCATGCTGGCGCGTGGTGGGGGCGCCATCGTGTTCACCTCCAGCTTTGTGGGGACCAGTGCAGGCATTGCCGGCATGGCGGCCTATGGCGCGGCAAAGGCCGGACTGATGGGGCTGGTCAAGGGCATTGCTGCCGACTATGCGGTGCAGGGGATACGGGCCAATGCCTTGCTGCCTGGTGGCGTCGATACCGACATGGGCGGCAGCCCGGAGCAGAAGCAGTGGGCTGCCGGCCTGCATGCGATGAAGCGGATCGCGCAACCGGAAGAGATCGCTGCAGCGGCACTGTTTCTGGTCAGTCCGATGTCCAGTTTCGTGACGGGCGCGGCGCTGTTTGCGGATGGGGGAAACAGTGCGGTGAAGTGATGTGGCAGCAGGGCTGTGCTATCTGCTTGCGGGGGTGTTGGGGACACGATCGGCCTGCCCGACGGGATGGTGATCCTGTCGTGTCGGGCCGATGGTGGCGCTGCGTGATTCTGGTGCGAGGAGGGGGACTCGAACCCCCACACCATTGCTGGCGTCAGGACCTAAACCTGGTGCGTCTACCAATTTCGCCATCCTCGCTGAAGGTGTCGGGCATCGGCGCGATAGCAGTCTGGAAGCAGGTTTGCCGCAGATTTGCCGCTACCGATGCAGGTAGCATTTTGTCAAAGCGCGCCATTGTACTGCAAGCCGTTGCAGCTGTCTGCGTTTTTCTGCGCGGACATTTTCTGCTGCGAATCCATCGGTAGTACCATGCCGGCTGGCTTATCACGGACCGGGAGTTGCATGACACGCTATCGTCATTACAAGGGCGGCATTTACGAATATGTCGATGAGGCCATTCTGGAAGCTGATCTGACGCCCATGATCATTTATCGTGCGGCAGATGGGCGCTTGTGGCTGCGCCCGCGCGAGGTGTTCTTCGAGATGGTGGAGGTGGAGGGCAAGCAGGTGCCGCGCTTTCAGAAGATCGGGGAATGAGGCAAGGCCGGCGTCTGCATGGCAAAGACGATGCAAAGCTGTGTCGCGGAGCGGCGGAGCTGAACAATGCTCGGCGTTGACGGTCTATTTGCAGAACCTTCCCTTAACTTATTCAGCTTTTCATCATTTCATATGAATCTTCAAGTATGCCTGCGGGCTGGGGTGGCCTTTTCCGCGGCTCTTCTCGCTGTTGCTGTTGCTCCGCCGGCTTCGGCGGAAGAGCTGGCCGATGTCAGCACGGCTTTCCGCTGGCTGGGCAAGAATGACCGCGTGGTTATCGAGGCCTATGACGACCCGAAGGTGGTCGGCGTAACCTGCTATGTCTCACGCGCCCGCACCGGTGGCGTGAAGGGAACGGTGGGACTGGCGGAAGACAAGTCCGAGGCCTCCATCGCCTGCCGCCAGGTGGCGCCCAGCGTGCAGTTCCAGGACAAGCTGCCGGTACAGGAGGACGTCTTCAGCGAGCGCATGTCCATCCTCTTCAAGCGTCTGCACGTGGTGCGGGTGGTGGATGCCAAGCGCAATACGCTGGTCTATCTGACCTATTCCGACAAGCTCATCGATGGCAGTCCGATGAACGCCGTGACGGCCGTGCCGGTGTCGCCGTCCACTCCGATTCCACTGAAACAGAAATAATTCGCTAAATTCTTTATAGATGGGCGCAGCGGCAGCGCGAGCCGGTATGGTCGGCTGCATCGTAGCCCGCCTGCAGGCTGGTCGGACGGGCTGTGGCCCGGTTTTTCTCCTGTTTGCAGGGTGGCAAGCCCATTTTTGGACTATCGGCGCTTTTTGCGTATAAAATAGCGAGCTTTAGCGCGGCCGGGCAGGGCGCTTGTCGTCTGCAGTCATTCGATTGGGACACAGCAGGAATGCTCCGGCTTACGGAATTCTTAACATTTGGACGATTTAAATGGCAACTGCAGTCGAAACCCTGAGCAAACTCGAACGTCGTATGACCCTGTCTTTCCCGCTGGCCGATGTTCAGGCTGAAGTGGAAAAGCGCCTGAAGGTGCGCGCCCGTACCGCCAAGGCGCCGGGTTTCCGTCCGGGTAAAGTGCCGATGAAGATGGTTGCCGCCCAGTTCGGCTACCAGGTCGAAACCGAAGTCCTGAACGACAAGGTTGGCCGCGCATTCAACGACGCCGCCGTCGAGAACAACCTGCGCGTGGCCGGTTTCCCCCGTATCGAACCCAAGACCAGCGAAGAAGCCGGCGAAGGCAAGCTGGCCTTCGACGCCACTTTTGAAGTCTATCCGGAAGTCACCCTGGGCGACCTGACCGGCGCTGAAGTCGAGAAGACCACCGCTGCGGTCTCCGACGCCGAAATCGACAAGACCATCGACATCCTGCGCAAGCAGCGCGTGCACTACCACGTCAAGGGCGAGCAAGGCGCGCACGGCGACGGTGGTGCCGACCAGTCGGCCCAGAACGGCGACCGCGTGACCGTGGACTTCGTCGGCAAGATCGACGGCGTGGAATTCCAGGGCGGCAAGGCCGATGCCTTCCCGTTCGTCTTGGGCGAAGGCCGCATGCTGCCGGAATTCGAAGCTGCGACCATCGGCCTGAAGGTCGGCGAATCCAAGACCTTCCCGCTGGCTTTCCCCGAGGACTATCACGGCAAGGACGTGGCCGGCAAGACCGCCGAGTTCACCATCACCGTCAAGCAGATCGAATGGGCGCACATGCCTGAAGTCGATGCAGTCTTCGCCCAATCCCTGGGTATCGAAGACGGCGATCTGACCAAGATGCGCGAAGACATCAAGAAGAACCTGGAGCGCGAAGTCACTGCCCGCACCAAGGCCAAGACCAAGGACAGCGTGATGAACGCCCTGATCAAGGCTTCCGAACTGGACGTGCCGACCGCCCTGATCGACCAGGACGTCGAGCGTCTGTCCGAAATGGCACGTCAGGACATGGCCCAGCGCGGCATGGACCCGAAGGTCATGCAACTGCCCAAGGAACTGTTCACTGCCCAGGCCGAGCGTCGCGTGCGCCTGGGTCTGATCCTGGCTGAAGTGGTCAAGCAGAACAAGCTGGAAGCCACCGAAGAACAGGTCAAGGCCCAGATCGAAGACTTCGCCCAGAGCTACGAAGATCCGCAGCAAGTGCTGAAGTACTACTTCTCCGATCGTCGTCGCCTGGCTGAAGTCGAAGCCCTTGTTTTGGAAGAAAACGTCGTCAACTACGTTCTCGGCAAAGCCAAGGTCTCGGAAAAGCCGGTTTCGTTCGACGAACTGATGGGTAATCAGGCGCAAGCGTAATCCGGTTTTCTCTAGTAGTATCAGAAAACTCTTACGCTTAAGGATGCATACATGACAGGTCTGATGAAGCAATCTGCATTGGATACGCAAATGCTCGGCATGGTGCCGATGGTGATCGAACAGAGCGGTCGTGGGGAACGTGCCTACGACATCTATTCGCGCCTGCTGAAGGAACGCATCATTTTCCTGGTCGGACCGGTCAATGATGCGATGGCCAACCTGATCGTGGCCCAGCTGCTGTTCCTGGAAAGCGAAAACCCGGACAAGGACATTTCCCTGTACATCAACTCGCCTGGCGGTTCGGTTTCGGCCGGCATGGCGATCTTCGACACCATGCAGTTCATCAAGCCGCAGGTGTCGACCTTGTGCACGGGTCTGGCTGCCTCCATGGGCGCTTTCCTGCTGGCCGCTGGCGCCAAGGGCAAGCGTTTCTCGCTGCCGAACTCTCGCATCATGATCCACCAGCCTCTGGGCGGCGCCCAGGGCCAGGCATCGGATATCGAGATCCAGGCACGTGAAATCCTGTACCTGCGCGAGCGCCTCAACAGCATCCTCGCTGACAAGACCGGCCGTAGCGTCGAACAGATCAGCAAGGACACCGATCGCGACAACTTCATGTCGGCTGACGCCGCCGTGGAATATGGCCTGATCGATAAGGTGCTGACCGAGCGCGCTTGATCTGCATCTTCTTGCTTCAGTGCAAGGCCGCGAAAAATGCCCGAACGGAATATGTTCGGGCATTTTTTTTATCAAATTTTGACGAATTTGGCACAGAGCGGGTTTTCTGCTTCTGTTTGCTTGATAAATGGCACTCTCGCTGACATATAACGGTCATACGGCAGTCCTGTGAAGCAATAAGGGGCAGCTTAAATGACCAAGCCGTGACGAATCCGGATTTCGCGGGTATGATCGGGTCGTAACTTCTATCCTAGTAGCTCTATGTCTGAGAAAAAATCCTCCAGCGGCGAAAAACTGCTTTACTGCTCCTTCTGCGGCAAGAGCCAGCATGAAGTCAAGAAGCTCATCGCGGGTCCTTCGGTCTTCATCTGCGACGAATGCATCGACCTGTGCAACGACATCATCCGTGATGAAGCTGCCAGCGTGGAAAGCGTAGCCGGCGCCAAGTCGGATCTGCCCACGCCACAGGAAATCACCGACCTGCTGGACCAGTATGTGATCGGACAGGCTACTGCCAAGCGCATCCTGTCGGTGGCGGTGTACAACCACTACAAGCGCCTGAAGCACCTCGGCAAGAAGGATGATGTCGAGCTGGCCAAGAGCAACATCCTGCTGGTCGGCCCCACGGGCTCCGGCAAGACCTTGCTGGCGCAGACCCTGGCACGCATGCTCAATGTCCCCTTCGTGATCGCTGATGCGACCACGCTGACTGAAGCCGGCTACGTCGGCGAGGACGTCGAGAACATCATCCAGAAGCTGCTTCAGAACTGCAATTACGAAGTCGAGAAAGCCCAGAAGGGCATCGTCTACATCGACGAGATCGACAAGATTTCCCGCAAGTCGGACAACCCGTCGATCACCCGCGACGTGTCCGGCGAAGGCGTGCAGCAGGCGCTGCTGAAACTGATCGAAGGCACCATGGCTTCGGTGCCGCCGCAAGGTGGCCGCAAGCATCCGAACCAGGACTTCGTGCAGATCGACACGACCAACATCATGTTCATCTGCGGTGGCGCCTTCGACGGTCTTGCCAAGATCATCTCGGATCGCTCCGAGAAGAGCGGCATCGGCTTCTCGGCCAGCGTGAAGAGCCAGACCCAGAAGAGCAATTCCGAAGTGCTCCTGAACGCCGAGCCGGAAGACCTGGTCAAGTTCGGTCTGATTCCGGAACTGGTCGGTCGTCTGCCTGTGATTGCCACGCTCAACGAGCTGGACGAGGAAGCGCTGATCCAGATCCTGGTCGAGCCCAAGAACGCGCTGATCAAGCAATACGCCAAGCTGTTGCAGATGGAAGGCGCGGAGCTGGAAATCCGTCCGGCCGCCATGCATGCCATCGCCAAGAAAGCCCTGGCACGCAAGACCGGCGCCCGTGGTCTGCGCTCCATCCTGGAACACGCCCTGCTGGATGTCATGTATGAATTGCCCAGCGAGCAGAACGTGGCCAAGGTCGTGGTGGATGAAAACACCATCACCAATGGTGCCAAGCCGCTGTTGATCTACCACGACCAGCCAAAGGTCTCGGGCGGCTGATCGCCCGGGCTGCAACAGGTCTGAGCAGTAAAGTGTGGTGCGGTCCCGGAGGTCTTTGGGGCTGGCCACACCGTAGCAAGAAGCCACCCCGAAGTCCGGTCACCGCAAACACGGTAAAATAAACCGGCGCACATACACTGGCTTCCATCGAAAAGCCACCCGGAGCTAGCTTCGTGTGTGGCTTTTTTATTTTGTTGCGATCATGACAACGCGCAACCGGCGAATATTTAGTCTGCCGGACTTGTGTTTTGGTCACTCGTGCCAACATCATTCACAGTACTTATTGATAAGGCCCGCCATGACGACTCCTATACTCACAGAACAATCGCAATTGCCGCTGTTGCCCTTACGGGATGTGGTTGTCTTCCCGCATATGGTGATCCCGCTCTTCGTCGGCCGCCCGAAGTCGATCAAGGCGCTGGAAGCGGCCATGGAGCAAGGCAAGAGCATCATGCTGGCGGCCCAGAAGGCTGCCGCCAAGGATGAACCTTCGGCCGAAGACATCTATGAAATCGGTTGTGTGGCCAATATCCTGCAGATGCTGAAGCTGCCCGATGGCACCGTGAAGGTGTTGGTCGAAGGCGCTCAGCGTGCACGCATCCATCACATCAGCGAACTGGAAACCCATTTCGTCGCCGACCTGACCCCGGTGGAATCCGAGCAGGGCGACGAGGCGGAAGTCGAAGCCATGCGCCGTACCATCGTGCAGCAGTTCGACCAGTACGTGAAGCTGAACAAGAAGATCCCGCCGGAAATCCTGACCTCGCTGTCGGGCATCGATGATGCCGGTCGCCTGGCCGACACCATTGCCGCGCACCTCCCGCTGAAGCTGGAGCAGAAGCAGGTCATCCTGGAGATCTTCAACGTCGCCAAGCGCTACGAGCATCTGCTCGGCCAGCTGGAAGGCGAACTGGACATCCTGCAGGTGGAAAAGCGCATCCGTGGCCGCGTCAAGCGCCAGATGGAAAAGTCGCAGCGCGAGTACTACCTGAACGAACAGGTCAAGGCCATCCAGAAGGAACTGGGCGAAGGCGAAGACGGTGCCGATCTGGAAGAGCTAGAAAAGAAGATCCTGGCTGCCAAGATGCCCAAGGAAGCCCTGGAAAAGGCGCAGTCCGAGCTGAAGAAGCTCAAGCTGATGTCGCCCATGTCGGCCGAGGCCACCGTGGTGCGCAACTACATCGACACCCTGGTCGCGCTGCCCTGGAAGAAGAAGTCCAAGGTCAACAACGATCTGACCAATGCCGAGAAGGTGCTGGAAGGCGACCACTATGGTCTGGAGAAGGTCAAGGAACGCATCCTGGAATATCTCGCCGTCCAGCAGCGCGTGGACAAGCTGAAGGCGCCGATCCTGTGCTTCGTCGGTCCCCCGGGCGTTGGCAAGACCTCGCTGGGCCAGTCCATTGCCCGCGCCACGAATCGCAAGTTCGTGCGCATGGCGCTGGGTGGTGTGCGTGACGAAGCCGAGATCCGTGGTCACCGTCGTACCTACATCGGTTCCATGCCGGGCAAGATCCTGCAGAGCCTGTCCAAGGTCGGCGTGCGCAATCCGTTGTTCCTGCTCGACGAGATCGACAAGCTGGGCATGGATTTCCGTGGCGATCCGTCGTCGGCCTTGCTGGAAGTGCTGGATCCGGAACAGAACCACACCTTCTCCGACCATTACATCGAAGTCGACTTCGACCTGTCGGATGTGATGTTCGTGGCGACCTCGAACTCCTTCAACATCCCGCCGGCACTGCTGGACCGGATGGAAGTGATTCGCCTGTCCGGTTACACCGAAGATGAAAAGACCAGCATTGCGCAGCGTTACCTGCTGCCCAAGCAGATCAAGAACAACGGCCTGAAGGAAGGCGAGATCAGCGTGGCCGAATCGGCCATCCGCGACATCATCCGCTACTACACCCGTGAGGCGGGTGTGCGCTCGCTGGAACGCGAAGTCTCGAAGATCTGCCGCAAGGTCGTGAAGATGCTGCTGCTGAAGAAGCAGGAGAAGAAGGTCACCGTCACCTCGCGTAACCTGGACAAGTTCCTGGGTGTGCGTCGCTTCGACTTCGGCATCGCCGAGAAGGAAAACCAGATCGGCCAGGTGGTCGGCCTGGCCTGGACCGAAGTGGGTGGCGACCTGCTGACCATCGAGGCGGTGAACATGCCCGGCAAGGGCCAGATCATCCGCACCGGTACGCTGGGTGATGTCATGAAGGAATCGATCGAAGCCGCTCGCACTGTGGTTCGCAGCCGTGCCCGCAAGCTGGGCATCAAGAGCGAAGTGTTCGAGAAGAGCGACATCCACATCCACGTACCGGAAGGTGCGACGCCCAAGGACGGTCCGTCCGCCGGTATCGCGATGACGACCGCGCTGGTCTCGATCTTCAGCGGTATTCCGGTGCGTGCGGACGTGGCGATGACCGGTGAAATCACCTTGCGCGGCGAAGTGTTGCCGATCGGCGGCCTGAAGGAAAAGCTGCTGGCTGCGCACCGTGGTGGCATCAAGACCGTGCTGATTCCGGAGCAGAACGTGAAGGATCTGGCCGAGATTCCCGACAACGTGAAGAACAAGCTGGAGATCATCCCGGTGCGTTGGATCGACAAGGTGCTGGAAGTCGCCCTGGAACGTCAGCCGGTGCCGCTGAGTGAAGACGAGGCCATCGTCGACACGGCGGTCGCGGCCAAGGAAGACAAGACCGATCCGGTCGTCAAGCACTGAAATGCCTGACATGTCGGACTGGCTGTGCAGGTAGCCTACTGCACAGCGGTTTGTCAAAAGCGCCTCTTGCGGGGCGCTTTTTTTTACGCCGGTTCGCGGCATGATTCACTTTCCCGCCTGCTGGGATGAAGGGAAAGATCCTCACTGAAAATCGCGACATTGCCGGAAACCCGCTTGACACCTGGGGATGCGGCTTGTTTAATAGCCGCTGCGGAATTTTTCCGTAAGGCAATCGACGGGCAGCGGGGCTCGGTCGCGATATGTCGGAGCCCGGGCGTTGTCGTTTGAATTCAAACAGATCAAATACTTGTTCGAGGGGCGTAAGTGAATAAAGGCGAACTGATAGAACACATTGCCGGTGCAGCGGATATTTCCAAGGCAGCGGCTGGACGTGCAGTGGACGCATTCATTGGGGCGGTCAAGACCACGCTGAAAAAGAACGGCACCGTGACCCTGGTGGGTTTCGGCACCTTCGCCGTCGGCAAGCGCGCGGCCCGGACTGGACGCAACCCCCAGACCGGTGCAGCCATCAAGATCAAGGCATCCAAGGTTCCCAAATTTAAAGCTGGCAAAGCATTAAAAGATGCTATAAAATAATGTTCTTTCGTTGCAGCGGTAACCAAGCAACGAGACTGTTAAGGTTGCCGGGCGCTTAGCTCAGTTGGTAGAGCGGAGCCCTTACAAGGCTTAGGTCGGGAGTTCGAGCCTCTCAGCGCCCACCAGCATCTTGCAGTCGGCACCAGTTTAGGAGCGGTAGTTCAGTTGGTTAGAATACCGGCCTGTCACGCCGGGGGTCGCGGGTTCGAGCCCCGTCCGCTCCGCCAGATAAAACGCCTCGTTCGCAAGAACGGGGCGTTTTTGTTTTTGCGCAGCAAAAACCTGCGGAGTGGAGGGAGCCGCCTGCGCGGCTCCCGGCGGGGCGAGAAGGGAATCGCTTGCAAGCGATTCCGCGGCCTGCGCGCGTGTAGGAGAGCCCCGTCCGCTCCGCCAGATAAAACGCCTCGTTCGCAAGAACGGGGCGTTTTTGTTTTGCGCAGAAAAAATTGCAGAGCCAAGAAGCATATCTCTAGCATGCCTACGCCTATTTGGAAAAGACACAGTTGCCGACTGGGAAGATTACGCGACACGCTAGAAAAAATTTGAGTTTTCCGTACTATTTCCCTCTGGAAATGCTTACACTAAGCCGGAATTTGCAGTTTCTCAAAACAGGAGACCGGCACACGCCGGGGCGCAATAATGTTTTTGAGGGAACCCGGCCTGTCACACAGGCCGAGGAAGAGGGCTTGAGCCGCTCCCCAAAGATGTAAGAAGAACCCATCGAGATGCAGTAGCGGATTCGCGCGTAGTGCAGTGACAGCAGGAGCAGGGTGACGACCAATCGTATCGTCTTCCTGCGATGGCCTGCACGTTTGGCATCTAATGGGATAAAGAGGGGGTAGCGATGAAGCTCGCCAATTTCAACATTGGCGTCCGCTTGGGCGCAGCATTTGCAGTGGTCTTGTTGCTGATCGTGGTGACCGCCACGGTCGGGATCCGGAACCAGTCTTCCAACAACGCTGAAATCAACAGCATCGTCAACGAGAAGTACCAGCTCATCGCCTTGAGCAACCAGATCAAGAATAATGGCTACAAGGCCAACGCAGTATTGAGCAACATCCTGCTGGCCGCCACACCGGAAGCATCGACCAAGTACATGGACGAATACGCCGGCCTGCGCAAGGCCAACACCGAGGCCTACAAGCAGCTTGAAGGCATGCTCGATTCCGACAAGACCAAGGCCCTCTACGCCGAGCAGACCACTGCCCGCGCAGCCTATGGCGTGGCCGTGCGCAAGTTCTTCGAACTGATGAAGAATGAGGACCGCGCCGCCGCCACCACGCTGTACCAGGGCGACATGTCCAAGCTCCAGCTGGACTACTTCGTCATGGTCGACAAGATGGTCAATTCGCTGGCCAAGGAAATGGTGGTCGATGCCGGCCAGGCAGCCGAAGACGGCCAGATGGCCGTGATCCAGATGCTGGTGCTGTCGGCCGTGGCCGTGGTACTGGCCTCGGTGATCGGGGTGCTGATCACGCGCTCCATCACCGCCCCGGTGCGTCACGCGGTCATGCTGGCCGAGACCGTGGCACAGGGTGACCTGTCCTATCGCCTGCAGGCCAAGGGCAAGGACGAGATCAGCCGCCTGCTGCAAGCGCTGCAGCACATGAGCGATAACCTGCATGACACCGTCTCCAACGTGCGCAACGGTACCTCGGCGATCGACATGGCCGCACGCGAACTGGCACAGGGCAACCTGAGCCTGTCGGATCGTACCGAACAGCAGGCCAGCTCCCTGGAGGAAACCGCCTCGGCCATGGAGCAGCTGACCTCGGCAGTGCGCCAGAATGCCGACAACGCCTTGCAAGCCAGCCAGCTCGCCGTCTCGGCCTCGGACGTGGCCGTGCGCGGCGGCGCTTCGGTCGAGCAGGTGGTCAACATCATGAGCGCCATCAGCACTTCTTCCGGCAAGATCGCCGACATCATCGCCGTGATTGACGGCATCGCCTTCCAGACCAACCTGCTGGCCCTGAATGCGGCAGTCGAAGCAGCCCGCGCCGGCGAACACGGTCGCGGCTTTGCCGTGGTGGCCAGCGAAGTGCGCGGCCTGGCCCAGCGTAGCGCCGTGGCCGCCAAGGAAATCAAATCCCTGATCGAAGGTTCGGTCAGTCACGTCAAGGCGGGCAGCACCATCGTCGAACAGACCGTGGCCACCATCGATGAAGTCATTGCCAGCATCAAGCACGCGACCGATCTGATCACCGACATCAGCGCCTCCAGCAAGGAGCAGAGCGAAGGCATCGAGCAGATCAACCAGGCCATCAGCCAGATGGACCAGATGACCCAGGAAAACTCCGCCCTGGTGGAGCAGAACGCTGCCGCCTCCAAGGCCTTGCAGGCCCAGGCCGAGCAGCTGTCGGCCCTGATGGGACGTTTCCGCCTGAGCGAACTGATCGCCCATTCCGGCTACGCCGGCGCGGCACGCGGTGGCGTGCGCGAAAAGATCATCCAGCCCGAGCTGTCCCTGATCCAGGGCTAGTAGACGGATAGGGTTACCCGTTTTTGTGTGAACGCAGTGTGGTAAGAGGGGCCGTGAGGAGACCACGGCCGGCCATTCACGGCCGGTCGTGACAAGAACAAGGCGTCCCATCCGCAGGCATTGCGGGTGAGGACGTGATCACCGTCTTTTCCGTCAAGGGCATGTCCGCAATTTCGATTTCGAAATGATCTCGAGCTCGATGTCGAGCGTGATGCGACATGTCCGTGTACTTGCCCAGAAAGGTTCGCCATGCCACTTCATTCTCCGAGTTCACTCGGGCAGACTTCCTCCACAGCGCGCCAGGCCCTGGCGCATGCCCGCATCCAGTCCTTCATCGATGCCTACCGCAACGAGGGGTATCGCATCGCCGATATCGATCCCCTGGGCACGATCTCGGTGCCCGACATTGCGGCCCTCCTGCCGCAGACGCACGGGCTGGAGGACGAGGACATCGCGCTGGCACAGCATCGCTTCCTCGACGGCCTGGGCCTGACCAATGTCAAGGAGCTGACCCATCACCTGAGCCGGCTGTTCTGCGGCCCGCTCGCACTGGACTGCAGCGGCGTGCGCGACGAGCCGCGCCGTCAGTGGCTGCTCGCGCGTCTTGCTGCCCGTGACCCCGGCGCCGAGCCGCAGGCACAGGAACGCGCGGCCATCCTGGCCCGCCTGGCAGCGGCCGAACAGTGGGAAAACTATCTGCAGCAAGACTATCCGCAGGCCAAGCGTTTTTCCCTGGAAGGTTGCGAAAGCCTGCTCCTGTTGATGGATACCCTGGTGGAGCGTTGCAGCTTCTACCAGTTGGACAAGCTGTTCTTCGCCATGCCGCATCGTGGTCGCCTCAACCTGCTGGTGAACCTGATGCAGATGCCGGCCGCCGAGATCGTGGCCTACTTCGATGCCAGCAAAACCACCCCGGCCGCCGCCAGCGCGGTGGATCTGCCTTACCACCTGGGCGCCGAGGCCGTGCGCCATACCGCACTGGGCCAGGTCGGCCTGTTCCTGGCGCACAACCCCTCGCACCTGGAGAGCGCCTATCCGGTCCTGCTGGGCATGGCCCGCGGTTACCGCGCCAGTCACCCCAAGGCAGCGCCGCCCGCCTCGGTGGTGATCCATGGCGACGCCGCCTTCTGCGGCCAGGGCGTGGTGATGGAGTCGCTCAAGCTGGCCCAGCATCCGGGCTATGACGTGGGCGGCACGGTTCACGTGATCGTCAACAACCAGATCGGCTTTACCACACCCAACCCGCTGGACCCGGAAAACCATGGCTACTGCACCGACATCGCCCGCATCGTCGGCGCGCCGGTGCTGCACGTCAATGCCGACCAGCCGGAGGCGGTGTTGCGCGCGGCGCGCATCGCCTTCGACTACCGCATGCAGTTCCACGCCGATGTGGTCATCGACCTGGTCGGCTATCGCCGCTGGGGACACGCCGAGCAGGACACGGCTACCGTGACCCAGCCGCTGCTGCATGGCTTCATCGACAAGCATCCTTCGGTGACCCGGCTGTACGCGCAATCCGGATGGCCTGGTTCGGATGCGGGAGCCGCCCTGCTGGCGACCAGCAGCCAGCAGGCGCTGACCGCCTTCAGGGGCAGTCGCACAGGTCATGCCGGAGTGGCAGCAGCAAGCTCCACCCCGCAGCGCGCGCAGGACAAGGCCTCCGAAGCAGCTGCAGCACCCAGCCTGAACCAGATGCGGCAATGGGTGGAGCGGATGACACGCCTGCCGGCTGGATTCGAACCACATCCGGCCATCGTCAAGCTGATCGCGCAATGGCAGCACAGCGTGGCCGCGCCCGAGCACCCGTGCAGCTGGAATTTTGCCGAGAACATGGCCTATGCCTCCCTGCTCAGTGCCGGTCACGGCGTGCGCATTTCCGGCATGGACGTGCAGCGCGGCACCTTCATGCAACGTCATGCCGTGTGGCATGCGGTGGATGAGGCGCAGGCGCAGCAGCGATCCTTCCTGCCCCTGCGCGAAGTCGCAGCACCCCGCGCCAGCCTGGAAGTGATCAATTCGCCCCTGAGCGAAGAAGCGGTGGTCGGTTTCGAGTACGGCTTCAGCGTGCAGGCGCGCCCGGATGCGCTGACGATCTGGGAAGCCCAGTTCGGTGACTTCGTCAACGGCGCCCAGATCATGATCGACCAGTACATCACCTCCGGTCGTGGCAAGTGGGGCTATGCGTCGGCGTTGACGATGCTGCTGCCGCATGGCTACGAAGGCGTGGGGCCGGAACATTCCACCGGCTATCTCAGTCGCATGCTGCTGCTGTGCGCGGGTCAGAATATCCGGGTGGCCTATCCCTCCAGTTCGGCGCAGTGGTTCCACCTTCTGCGCGATCAGGCCCTGCATGCGGACCGGCCGCTGGTGGTCTTTACGCCCAAGTCGGTGCTGCATGGGGAGCCGCGTGCCAGTTCGCCGCTATCGGACTTGCTGGAGCAGGGTTTCCAGCCGCTGCTGGGCGACCCTGAGGGGCCGCAAGCGTCCGCGGTGCGGCGTGTCGTGTTGTGCAGCGGCAAGGTGCGCTATGACCTGGCCGACGCCCGCGCCAGTGCGCAGGACCAGGAGACCGCGCTGCTGCCGGTGGAGCAGCTCTATCCCTTCCCGACGGCGCAACTGGGTGAGGTCCTGCGCAGCTATCCGCAGTTGCAGGAAGTGGTGTGGGTACAGGAGGAAGAGCGTAACCAGGGTGCCTGGCTGTGCGTGCGCGATGCCATCGAAGCCGCCTTGCCGGAGACGGTGCGCCTGCGTGCGGTCTATCGCCCGGATACCGCCTCCGGGCCGACCGCCTCCAAGGCCAGCCATTACGCCCAGCAGGCAAGCCTGGTGCAGGCCGTCTTTGCTCAAGGCTGAGCGAAGGGGGGCGAAGGAAGGTGACGGAGGGCGAAAAAAACGGTGCACTTCTGCGCGAAGTGCACCGTTTACCCCCTCCGGTTTTCCCCGGTTATCTGGTCGTGTTGACGTTGTAGTCCGCAAGTTAAGCTTTAGTCAAGTAACTTTCGTGCTGCAGCTGCTCAAGTCCGGCTTCAAAGGCGCTTCGGCATGCGGCTGCCGGGCGCGTGCAGCGTATTTGTCTCAGTAGGTCAGCGTGACCGTGACGGTATCCGAGTAGGCGCCGGCCAGCGGAGTCTGGGCGGCGGGGATCTGGCCGTAGACGGTCAGCGTCTGCGTCAGGCCCGAGCCGGTGCCGGTGGCGGTATCGGTGCCGATGGTCGAGCCCCAGTTGTTGGTGCGGGCTGCATCGCGGTACAGCGCATAGTTCAGGGTGCCACCGCCGGCCGCGCTCATCTTGCGGCTGCTGACGGTGGAGCCGGTACCGGTGCCGGCATCCAGGCCGACGTTGTAGGCGGTGCCATTGGTGCAGAGCACGGTGATGGTGCCGGACTGGTTGACCACGCTCTGGGTGTAGGCGCCGAAGGCGATGGCCGAGCCGACCACGGTGCAGGCGGCGACCACCGAGGCGCTGATGGTCAGCGTGCCGCTGGCGGTGGCGGCGAAGGAAGCCGGAGCGCTGGAGGCCAGGACGACGGCGGCGATGGAAGCTGCAACGAAACGATTCTTCTTGGCAAAAAACATTTGGTTTCTCCGGTGTTGGCCGCCCCGTCCTTGCCCCTTGCAAGAACTTCCCTGTGCAGCGCTGGTATGGAGACACTGTAATTTCCGGGCGGCGCCGGCGACATCCGGCGATTCCCTAGCCACCCGCCAATCTGCGTCAGGGAAAACCTGAGCCGCCACATCGGCTATGTCCAGCGATGCCTGGCGATGCGGCCGGCGCCAAGCGCTCAATAGGTGATCAATACCGTCAACGTATCCAGATAGCTGCCTGCCTTGGCGTTCTGGCTGCCCGGCAAGCGCCCATAGACCGTGTAGGTCTTGACCACGGGTGTGAGAACCTGCAGCAGATAGCCATCGGTGATGAAGCTGGTGCTGGAGGAGCCATCACCCCACGTCGAGGTCCGTGCCGAGTCGGTATAGACCTGGTAGTTGAGGCTGTTGGCGCCACTGAGCATCTTGCGCTGCGCATAGGCACCGCTGCTGCCGGTGCTGAGCTTGACCGTATAGCCGATCAGCAACGACACCGTAGCCTGGCAGGTCACGGTGATGCTGCCGGTATTGTCCACGTGCGCACTGGACTGCGGGTCGTACAGCCCGAACGCCACCGGATTGGTGGCCGACGAGCAGATCTGTTGCGCCTGCACCGGGGCGCATGCCAGCAGGACAAGGGCCCAGGCCAGGGCCGGGCGGATTGGAGGGATCGTCTTCATGTGTTCTCCATGATGCCGGCCGCATTTCAACGGCAGATCACGACTTCGTTGCTCATGCCGCCTTCGCTGCGGGGTGGCGGCGTCAGCGTGGCGTGGCATTGCGCCCCCGAGGGCAGCAGTACGTCCAGCGTATTGACCGGTGCCAGTTCCTGCAGGTAGCTCACGCCGTCATAGCCCACGGGCGCCTGCAGACCGGTCTCGCGCACGCGGATGCTGGCGCCCAGCGGAATGAACCGGCCCGCCTCATCCTTGAGGATGATGGTCACATCCGAGGCCCGTCGCGCATTGAAATGCACCACCACGCCGGAGCGATCGCGCGGCCGGATGTACTGGTCCGGCTGGTCCAGTTGCAGTGTCAGCGGCAGGTCCAGCACGTCCACCGAAATCTTGTTGACGTCGTAGGCGCGCAGGTCGGTCAGCAGTAACTGGCCGTTGTCGTCGGTGCGGCCGGCGTAGCGGTTCTCGTTGTAGATGCCGACGTTCTTGACGCCGCTGGCATTGACCACGGCAAAGCTGTCCTCGATCCAGTCCGAGGCGAAACTGCCGCCATCGATGAAGGATACCGAGCCGCGCGCCCCCAGCCGCTGGCTGGTGGTATTGGCTGCCTGCGAGGCCGCCGCGGTGAGGCTGCCATAGCGGCTCTTGTAGTTGAGCTGGGCAATGCGCTGCTGGTAGCTGCCTTCGGTGCCCTGCAGCTGCCAGCCCAGGTCGCCGATGGCCACCGTCGAGCGACTGGCCTGCAGGGTGGCGGTCCGCTGGCCATTGTTGTTGCTTACGCTGGCACCGGCCACATCGCGCCCGCCGAAGGGGATGATCAGGCCGATGGTGGCGCCATAACCGCTGTTGCGAAAGTCGCGGTAACCGGTCAGGTACATGTTGGAGCTGCTGCCCACCGACTTGAACCAGGTCACCGTCACCGTCTCGCTGTCGGCCAGGCCGCTGGTGCCGGTATCGGTAAAGAGCAGCGGGCTCTTGCTGCGTGCATAGGCCATGCTCAGCGAGCCGCCGCTGCCCAGGTTCAGGCCCAGCGTGGCGATGGTGGCCGCGCGCGAGACCGGCGCCCCCTGGATGGCGCCGATGTCCTGGTAGTTGCGGGTGGACTGGGTGCGGGTCAATGACACGCTCACCGGATCGGCGTTGCGTTCGACGGCCAGCGACACCTGCTGGCCCGAGCCGCTGTCGGCACTGCTGGCGGCCAGCGAGGTGGCCAGCACGGCGCGGTTGCCGAGATTGAAGACGGCGCCACCACCGGCCAGTTTCAGGCTGCGCATGGCCTCGGCATGGCCCTCCAGCGTAAGGATGTCGCTCATCCCCTGGCGGGCCGTGCCGGACAGGGCGAACTGCCCATAGTCATTGCTGCGCAGGCCATAGCGGCGGCGCACCCAGCCACCCTCCGCCGAATAGGACGACAGGCCCGGTTTCAGCAGGCGGTCGGTGGCGTAGAAGTTGATGGTGCGCAGGGTCTGCCGTCCCAGTTCGTCGGTGACCGCCACTGCGATCTGGCCGGCACCACTGGCGATAGGGGGCTGACGGATCTCGAAGGGGCCGGGCGGCACCGGTTGCGAAAGCTGGCGCACGCCATTGACGAACAGGTCCACGGTGGACGGCACCACGGTTTCGCCACCCAGCGAGGGCGTGGGGAAGCGCACCAGGTCCGGACGCAGGTTGAAGTCCGACGCGTACTGGAAGCCGCCCAGTCGCACCGAGCGGGTCCAGGCCAGGCTGCCATTGATGACGTCACCCAGGCGGTAACGCGTCAGGCTGGCCGGTTGGGAATAGGTATAGGTGGTTTCCAGGCGGGCCGACACGCCGCCGCTGTTGCCGGTGTAGCCCAGCCCGGTCGAGCTGAGCACGCTGCTGCCGCTGAACCAGCGGGCATCGAACAGCCCACCCAGGGCATGCTGGTTCTGGCTGGAAGTGGCCAGCAGATCGTAGTTCAGGACCAGTCCGCGCCCGCCCTCCGACAAGGGAACCCGGCTGGCAATGCTGGTGGCGTCGATGTCGGTCGTGTTCATGAAACGGGCCGCAATCATGAGGTTGATCCTGGCAGCGCCCTCGTCGAGGTCGATCCCGGTAGCGATGGCGCGCAGGGGAATCAGCTCGTCGTCGGCGCCATCCACGCGCAGCTTGAGACTGCGCAGTTCGGCCGCGGTCGCATACAGGGCTTGCTGGCGACGCGTGAATTGCGCCACCAGATCGGTGCCGCGGCCGTTGATGGACACTTCCAGCAGCAACACCTCGTCACCGGTGGCGGCCCGTGCCACGGTCGCCGTGGCGCCCAGCAGCACCAGCATCAGAGGCATTAGCCAGAGCAGCAGCAGCCGTTTCAAGGCGCCACGGTGAGTTCGGTATCAATCGGCCCGGCATCACTGTTGGCAGTCAGTTTGACTTTGCTGCCTACGGCAAGCGGGGTCTCGGTGTCGATCAGGTATTGGCGGGTGATGCCGGCCAGCGTATAGGGGTTGCCGCCTGCCGGTGCGGTGATCTTCTTGCCGTTGGGCAGGGTCAACGCCAGGTCCAGCAAGCGGGCACGCCGGTTGCCCAGGTTCTGCACCACCAGACGTGTCGGCTTGCCTGAGCGTAACTGGTAGTCAAGCTGCGGCTTCGGTGTGCCGGTGGGAGCGATGAACACCGGCATGGAAATCCGGAACTTGAAATTGATGGTGGCGCCCTCGGCCGCGGAGGGAATTTCGTCGATCAGCAGGCGAAACGCGATCTCGCCGGCTCCCGCTGCCTGGCGCGACACCACGCGGATCACCTGAGACGCGCCCGGCGCCAGGTTGAACACCGGCGGGCTGATGATCAGGTTCTGGGTGGGTTGCAGATCATCTTTGCTGTCGACCTGGTTCCAGTCGTAGGCACGGATCTGCAGCGACACATTGTGATTGTCGTTATTGACGATCTTGATCACCCCTGCCGTGCGTGAGGAGGATAGCTCCAGCACCACGGGGGCAATCTCGAAATTGGAGGCCTGCGCCTGTTGCCATCCCCCTGCCGTCATCAGGCAGCCCATTGCACAGACACGTGCGAGCCGCCACAACATGGTTTCTGATCTCGTCACGCTACGAAATCCCCATTCTGGTTGTCAGGTATTTGTCAAATTTTTACTAGAGTAAAACGAAACCGCGACAGGTAAAACAAAAAGTTGCAGGGCAGCCACAGAATTTAACTGAAAGTTAAATATTTCATTTCATCAACTTGCGTGTCGGGACGGAAGATGTACGCCCCACGCGGACGTAAAAATGGCGCGACTTCGTGTGAAAAGTCGCGCCATGCATGGAGGGGCGGGTAGGGAAGTGGTCGCAGGCGCTGCCTGCTGGCGCATGGCCTGCGCCGACCAACCCGGTATTCAGTAGGACAAGGTAATGGCGACCACGTCGCTGTAGCTACCGGCGCGCGCTGTCTGGCCGGCCGGGATATAGCCGTAGACCGGCACGTTCTGGGCGCTGCCGTTGCCGACCCCGGCGACCGTGTCGCTGCCACTGCTGTTGCCCCAGGCGCGGGTGCGGGCCGCATCCTGATACAGGCCATAGTTGAGCGAATTGGCCCCGTCGGCAGTGGTCAGCTTGCGCGTGGCGACATTGCCGCCTGCGCCGGTGCCGGCATCCAGGCTGATCGTGTAGCTGGTGCCGGCGGAACAGGCCACGCCGATCTGGGCGTTCTGTTGCAGCGCGCTGGACGCATAGACGCCAAAGGGCAGCGCGGCGCTCTGCACCACGCATTGCGCCGGGACGATGGCACTGATGTCGAGCTTGCCGGTGGTAGAGACGGCCACGGCATTCACGCTCAGGCCAGCCAGGAGACCGACGGCAAGGAAGAGGGCGGGTGATTTTTTCATCATGATGCGATGCCGGCAAATGTCTGTAAAAGCTGGAATCTATTATAGAATTAATTCGAATATTTACTCTGAAACGGAGTCAAAGGTGCAGGCAAGCAACACCGTTTTCAGCAAATTTTAAGAATTTGCTTCGATTTGCTGACAGAAAGAAAACAATTGATGCCAGATCGTCACATTCCGGCATCGCTGCAGACAGCAAGGAGACGTACCCACGGCAGCGCTGCTGACCGTGCAATGGGGGGATCGGGCGCTGCATCGCCGTGCGCCCGGATGGGTGGCCCTTTGAAAAGTTCATGCCCGAGTATCTGCGCAGCGCCTTGCGCGCCGGTCATTCAGGCGGGCGATCAGGTAACCGCTCCGCAAGTTCAGGACGTGACCGCCAGACCGATGAAAAGTAACCGATGTGACCGATCTGATCATGTGATACATGCCGATAACTAGACAAAGCGGGCTGGCGCGCGCCAGTACCGGCCTCTTCTTCCTGCTGGCCTTGCTGCTCTCGCTGGGCGTGGCGGCGTTTTCCTATTACAGCGTGCGCGATTTCGAGCAGCGCGCAGTCTGGTTGCAGCACAGTCACGCCGTCATCAACAAGCTGGAAGTCGCCAATTCGACCGTGCGCGACGCGGTCAGCAATTCACGCGGGTATGCCTTGTCCGGCAACCAGGAATACCAGGCCGGTTTCGAGGCGGGCGTCAGGCAAATCGAGGTGCTTCTGCAGGATCTGCGCCGGCTCATGAGCGACAATCTGCAGCAGCTGCAACTGCTGACCCGTACGGAAGATCTGGTATCACAGCGGATCAGCCTCTCCCGTCGCCTGATGGAGCTCAGTCCAGACGAAGGGCGCCAACGGGTACTGGAAGGCAAGGACCTGAGCGATCGCATCCGCAACGGCTTTGAAGAGATGAAGAGCAACGAGAATGCACTGCTTGCCCGGCGTGCCCATGACACCGCCGCCAGCGCCGACCTGACCATCATCATGGTGGTCAGCGGCAGTCTGCTCAGCATGGCCTTGCTGGTGATGGTCTACAGCAAGCTGCGCCGCGAGATGAGCCGTCGGGTGGAGGCGCAGCAGCGCGCCCAGGCCTATTCAGACGAGATCGAAGACCTCTACAACAACGCGCCCTGCGGCTATCACTCGGTCGACGAGACCGACAAGACCATCATCAAGATCAACGACACCGAACTCAAGTGGCTGGGCTATACCCGCGAGCAGGTGGTCGGGCGCATGACCCAGCTCGATCTGCTCAGCCCTGTGAGCGCCGAGCGTTACCAGCGTGAGCTGCATCCGCAATTCCTGCTCAAGCGCGAGATCAACGGCATCGATCTCGACTTCCGCCGCGCCGATGGCAGCGAATTCACGGCCCTGGTCAATGCCACCGCCATCCCCAGCCGCGACAACAGCAAGCTGATCAGCCGCACGGTCATCTATGACATTTCCGAGCGCAAGCGCGCCGAGGACGAAATCGAGGCCCTCAACGCCGATCTGGAACGGCAGGCCCAGCACCTGCATAGCGTCAACAAGGAACTGGAGAGTTTTTCCTATTCCGTCTCGCATGACCTGCGCGCCCCGCTGCGTGCCATTTCCGGTTACGCCATGATCCTGGAGGAAGACTACGCCAGCGTGATCGACGAAAAGGGCCGCGAACAGTTGCAGGTGATCCGCCGCAACGTGCGCAAGATGGATGAACTGATCAACGACCTGCTCAAGTTGGCCAAGTCCACCACGGGTGAACTGACCTTGCAGCGTTTTTCGATGGAAGAGGTGGTGGGCCAGGTCATCGCCGGCCTGCGCCAGGAAAATCCGGCCGTGCAGTTCGAGGTCGCGCCGCTGGAAGGCGCCGTGGCCAATCGTGGCCTGATCACCCAGGTCTGGGAAAACCTGCTCTCCAATGCCGTCAAGTTCAGCAGCAAGAACGACCAGCCGCTGGTGCGGGTGACCATGGAAGTCGGTCCCGAAGAATACATCTATGGCGTGCATGACAACGGTGTGGGCTTCGACATGCGCTATGTGCACAAGCTGTTCGGCACCTTCCAGCGCCTGCATCGCCAGGAAGAATATCCGGGTACCGGCATCGGGCTGGCGCTGGTGCAACGCATCGTGATCCGCCATACCGGCCGGGTCTGGGCCGAGAGCACTCCCAAGGTGGGCGCGAGCTTCTATTTCTCGCTGCCACGCAAGGGTGTCATGCCCAGCCTGGGTGATGTGCGCTGAAGTGGCATGATCGAGGCCCGGCATGAGAGCAACATCGTATGAAGCAATGTACCAGCCGCATTCTGAACAAAGAGTCTGACCGAGAGAGACCTGCCCCATGAGCATTCCCCTACGCGTGCTGTTCGTCGAAGACATGGAAGAAGACGCCGTGCTGATGGTGCGCGAACTCAAGCGCGGCGGCTTCGAACCCACCTGGCAGCGGGTCGACGACGAACAGGCCCTGCTGGCGGCACTGCACGAGCAGCGCTGGGACATCGTCATCTCGGATTACTCCATGCCCATGTTCAGCGGCGTGGAAGCCCTGAAACTGGTCAAGGCCGACAACGACCAGACGCCGTTCATCATCGTCTCCGGCGTCATCGGCGAGCAGACCGCAGTGGAGGTGATGAAGGCCGGCGCCCAGGATTACTTCCTCAAGAGCGCCATCGCCCGCCTGCCGCACGCGGTCGACCGCGAACTGCGCGACGCCCAGGCGCGGCGCAAGCAGCGCGCCAGCGCCCAGGCCCTGCGCGAGATGCAGGCGCGCTTCAACGCCTTCATGAATGCCGCGCCGATGCCGACCTGGATCAAGGATTCGCAGCTGCGCTACAGCTACGTCAACCCGGCACAGTCGGCCTTCTTCGGCATGACTCCGCATGACATGGATGGCATGACCGACGCCGAGCTGATGAGCACCGGCGCGGCCCAGGCCTCGCAGGAATATGACCGCAAGGTGCTCGACGAGAAGGTCGAACTGCATACCCAGGAAACCATCTTCGACCACAACCACAATGCCCGCATCCTCGATGTGGTGCGTTTTCCCATCAGCGGCGAGGGCAAGGGCGACATGGTCGCCGGGCTGGCCATCGACGTCACCGAGCGCGAGCAGTCGCGGCGCGAGCTGGAGCTGGCGATCCAGCGCCAGCAGCTGCTGTCGTCGCGGGTGATCGAAGTGCAGGAGCGCGAACGCCAGCACCTGGCGCGCGGCCTGCATGACGACGTCGGCCAGTCGCTGACAGCGCTCAAGATCAACCTGGAAACCATCAAGAAGACCGGCACCCTGGAAGGCCCTTCGCTGCAGAACGGCATCGACATCGTCACCGCCGTGCTGGCCCAGGTGCGCAGCCTGTCGCTGGATCTGCGCCCGCCGCAGCTGGACAACCTGGGCCTGATCGCCGCCCTGCGTTCCTACGTGGAGCAGAAATCCAAGCTGGCCAACGTCAATGGCTGGTTCGAAAGCAGCGGCCACGACGGCGAGTTGCACCATGACATCGAAAACACCGCCTTTCGCATCGTGCAGGAAGCGGTCACCAATATCCTGCGTCACGCCAGGTGCCAGAACATCTGGGTCAAGATCGACCGCCAGCAGGACCAGGTCTATCTCAGCATCCGCGATGACGGTCGCGGTTTCGACATCGAGCGTGCCCGCAGCAACGCCATTTCCGGCACCAGTTTCGGCCTGCTCAACATGGAAGAGCGGGCCGTGCTGGTAGGCGGTTCCATGGATATCACTTCGGCGCCCGGCGCAGGGACGGAAATCGTCATGCACCTGCCGGTCGCCCCTATCGTCAGGAGGTTGTAATGCTTACACGAATCATGCTGGCCGACGACCACGCGCTGGTGCGCAGTGGCATCAAGGCATTGCTGACCGCCATGCCCGGTGTGGAAGTGGTGGGCGAGGCGTCCGATGGCGCCGAGGTCATCGAGATGATCCCGCAGCTGAAACCCGACCTGGTGCTGCTGGACATCGCCATGAAGGGGATGAACGGTCTGGAAGCGTTACGCCGCCTGCGCGGCGAATACCCCACCATCCGCTTTTTGATGCTGTCCATGTACGGCAGCGAGGAATACGTGATGCAGGCCTTGAATGCCGGCGCCAACGGCTACCTGTTCAAGGATTCCGCCGCCACCGAGCTGGAAAAGGCGCTCTACGAGGTCAAGCACGGTCGCCAGTACCTGGACTCCCATATCTCGCGCGAGGCCCTGGACAACTACATGAAGCGGGTCGCCCAGAACGGCACGCCGGTGGAGGTGCTGACTCCGCGCCAGCGCGAAATCCTGCAACTGATCGCCGAGGGCAACAACACCAAGGAAATCGCCTACCAGCTCAATGTCAGCGCCAAGACCATCGAGACCCACCGGGCGCAGCTGATGGACCGGCTGGATATCCGCGATGTGCCGGGCCTGGTGCGGTACGCCATCCGGACCGGGATTGCCACCCCGGACAAGTGACAGCTTCACCTGGTTAAGGAAAAATCTGATTTTTTTTGAAATCGCCTGTGCAATAATCCCTGACAGTACCGGGATCGGCGTCGGTACTGGTGTTCCAGCGCATCGCCGATGCTGGAAACTAGGGGGAAGGGCAGTTCCCGACGTCCCTGATGTCGTTCGGTGACGGCCAGAGGTGGTCAGTCCGGCAAGAATAGTTCCAGCTTGAAATTTACTGAAGAAAGCGATCCATCCATGGATATCGAGCAATATGACATCATCCTCGTCGACGACAGCCCGGAAGTGGCCGAGTTGACCCGCCTGGCGCTGGGCAGTCGCAAGCTGGCCGACAAGCTGACCTGGTTTGCCGATGCGGAACTGGCCGAGGAGTTCTTCTTCCAGGGGGAATATGCGCACCGCAAGGACCTGCACCCCTACCTGATCCTGCTCGATCTGAACCTGCCGCTGATGAGCGGTCACGATTTCCTGAAGATCATCAAGTCCAACGCTGCCACTTCGCATATCCCGGTGGTGATGTTCTCTTCCTCGGACGACCAGCGCGACATCAACCAGAGCTACGAACTGGGCGCCAATGGTTACGTCGTCAAGTCCACCGACCCCAAGGAATTCATGGGCACCGTGGTCGATACCGGCATCTACTGGCGCAATCGCAATCGCCCGGCCCGCAACGGCGAAGACGCCCCGGCATCCCCGGCGGCAGCTTCCTGAGCGCAGCCATCGGCCGGCAGGCCGTTGTCCCAACGAAAAAGCGCGGCTGTGACCGCGCTTTTTTCATGCCGTCCTGCAGGCCGAGACCGTGGACGGGTGGACGGGCCAGGCCCGGGGTTTCACCCCGGAAATTGCCGCAGGCCATCCAGGTCGTTGATGGTGATGCTGCCGTAATCCACCTTCAGCAGGCCGGCCTTTTCCAGTACCTGGAGGGCCTGGTTGGCACGCTGGCGCGAGGTGCCGGAGAGATTGCCGACTTCCTCCTGCGAAATCTGCAGGTTGCGGCCGATGCCCGGATTCAGGTAGGGATTGAAGAGGGCCGCCAGGCAGCGTGCCACGCGGGCATCCGGCTCCAGCATGCGGTCGTATTCCACCAGCGAAATGAACAGCGCCAGGCGCTCGTTCAACTGCGTCACCAGGAAACGGTTGAAGGGGATGCTGTTGTCCAGCAACCAGATGTAGGTGGCCTTGGGCATGTACAGCAATTCACTCTCGCGCAGTGCCACCACGTCGTACTTGCGCGGCTCGTCCTTGAGCAGCGAGCCTTCGCCCAGCCAGCCGCCATTGGCCATGCCGGCGAAGGAGACAGTCTTGCCCTCGGGCGAGACGCTGCTCATCTTCAGCAAGCCTTCATGCACGCCGATCCAGTGCGCGACCGGGTCACCCTTGCGGCAGACATAGCCACCGGCGGCAATCTTGCGGCTGACCACTTCGGATTCCACCCGGGCCAGTTGCTCTTCGGTCAGCGCCTGCGCCCAGATGCTCTTGGACAGCATGCGTCGAATTGATGTCTCCATGATGATGCGTCGCAATATCGAAAGTTTGTCAATTGTCGGTGAGATGACATCCACTGGCAACCTCTCACTCTACTATCATCGCAAAAAAGGCCTGAACCAAACCCAGTCCAATCATAGAGACAGGACAGCTGGCATGCCCGACACAATGACTGCTGCAGTAAGAGCAGCGTAAGCCTGGCAGCACAGACTGATCCGACACCGGATTCGCCTCGATACACGGAAAAGTGAACGGGCGAATCTTTCGAACCTGCACAAGAAGGTGGGAAGATGGTGGAGACGAGACAAGACAACCAGGCCGCGACCTTTCCGCGGCTGCTGCAGGCGCATGCCCGCCAACGCCCCGAGCGGGCCGCCTTCCGCGAGAAGGACCTGGGCATCTGGCAGACCACGAGCTGGCGCCAGGTGGCCGACGAGGTGCGTAGCTTTGCCTGCGGCCTGGCGGCCCTGGGCTTCAAGCGCGGCATGAGCCTGGCCATCATCGGCAACAACTGCCCGCGCCTGTATTGGGCCATGAGCGCCGCGCAGGCGCTGGGTGGCATGCCGGTGCCGCTGTACCAGGACGCACCGGCCGCCGACATGGCCTATGTGCTGGCCGACGCCAACGTCGACTTCGTCATGGCCGAAGATCAGGAGCAGGTCGACAAGGTCTTCGAGATCAAGGAAAACCTGCCCCGCATCGCCCACGTCATCTTTGACGACGAGCGTGGCATGCGCAACTACCACCAGCCCGAACTGCTGTCCTTTGCCCGCGTGCAGGAACTGGGCCGCGCCTACGAGCACGCCCATCCCGACTTCTTCGAGAAGGAAGTCGCGGCCGGTTCGCCCGACGACGTCGCCATCATCCTCTATACCTCCGGCACCACCGGCAAGCCCAAGGGCGTGTGCCATTCGCACCGGGCCATGATCACCACCGCCACCACGCTGGTGGAGTTCGATCATCTGGACCAGGACGACGACATCCTGTGCTACCTGCCGCTGGCCTGGGTGGGTGATTTCCTGTACTCCTTCGCCCAGCAGCACGTCGCCGGTTTCTGCCTGAACTGCCCGGAGTCGCCCAATACCGTCATGACCGACCTGCGCGAGATCGGCCCGACCTATTACTTCGCGCCGCCGCGCGTGTATGAAAACATCCTGACCCAGGTCATGATCCGCATCGAGGATGCGGGCTGGCTCAAGCGCAAGATGTTCCATGGTTTCATGCGCGTGGCGCGCCGGGTCGGCATGCGCATCCTGGATGGCAAGCCGGGCGTGTCGCTGATGGACCGGCTGCAATATGCGCTGGGCGACCTGCTGGTCTACGGGCCATTGAAGAACGTGCTGGGCATGTCGCGCCTGCGCGTGGCCTATACCGGCGGCGAGGCCATCGGCCCCGACCTGTTCGACTTCTATCGCTCCATGGGCATCAACCTGAAGCAGCTCTATGGCATGACCGAGACCTGCGTGACGGTGTGCATGCAGCCCTCGGGCGACGTCAAGCTCGATAGCGTGGGCCGGCCCATGAAGGGCGTGGAAGTGCGCATCGACGACAACGGCGAAGTGCTGGTGCGTTCGCCCGGCCTGATGAAGGAATACTTCAAGCGCCCCGACGCCACTGCCGAGGCCATCGACGCCAACGGCTACTTCCACACCGGTGACGCCGGCTTCTTCGACAGCGACGGCCACCTCAAGATCATCGACCGCGCCAAGGATGTCGGCAAGATGGCCTGCGGCAGCATGTTCGCGCCCAAGTACATCGAGAACAAGCTGAAGTTCTTCCCCTTCATCAAGGAAGCGGTGACCTTCGGCAACGGTCGCGAGCAGTGCATGGCCTTCATCAACATCGACATGGATGCCGTGGGCAACTGGGCCGAACGGCGCAACCTGCCTTACAGCGGCTACACCGACCTGGCCGCCAATCCCGCGGTGTACGAACTGGTGCGCGAATGCGTGGAAAAGGTCAATGCCGATCTGGTGGCGGACCCGCTGCTGGCCGATTCACAAGTCCATCGCTTCCTCATCCTGCACAAGGAACTGGATCCCGACGACGAAGAACTGACCCGCACCCGCAAGGTCCGGCGCGGCTTCATCGCCGAGAAGTACGCGGTGCTGATCGAGGCGCTCTACGACGGTCGCCCGTCGCAATACATCGAGACCCAGGTCAAGTTCGAGGATGGCCGCCAGGGCATGATCGCGGCCGACCTGAAGATCGCCGAGGCCAAGACCTTCAAGACGCTGCAAAGCGCCGCCTGAGCAGCACGCAGTCCCGTCCCGGGCGCCCGCAAACGGCCCGGCCAGCAGCGTAGCCCGACCAGACCACCGCTGAATGAATACGACCATGAAACGACACCTGTCTTCCGAAATCCTGCCCTCGGGCCTGCCGCCCGTGACCAGCCCCGATGAAGAAGCAGCGGCCGTGGCCGCCAACGGGCGCCGCATCGGCGAGGTCATCCTCGACCTGCAGAACATCTCGCTGTCCTTCGGTGGCGTGAAGGCGCTGACCGACATTTCCTTCGATGTGCGCGAACATGAAATCCGCGCCATCATCGGCCCCAACGGTGCCGGCAAGAGCTCGATGATCAACGTCATCAACGGCGTCTACCATCCGCAGAAAGGCCAGATCCTCTATCGCGGCCAGCCGCGCCTGGGCATGCATCCCAGCGCCATCGCGCGCCAGGGCATTGCCCGCACCTTCCAGAACATCGCGCTCTTCAAGGGCATGACGGTGCTGGACAACATCATGACCGGACGCAACACCAAGATGCGCTCTGGCCTGTTCTCCAACGCCCTGTGGTGGGGCGCGGCCCGCAACGAGGAAATCGAACATCGCCACAAGGTGGAGGAGGTGATCGATTTCCTGGAAATCCAGCACATCCGCAAGACCCCGGTGGGACGCCTGCCCTACGGCTTGCAAAAGCGCGTGGAGCTGGCGCGGGCGCTGGCGGCCGAACCGCACATGCTGCTGCTGGACGAACCCATGGCCGGCATGAACGTGGAAGAAAAGCAGGACATGTGCCGTTTCGTGCTGGATGTGAATGACCAGTTCGGCACCACCATCGTGCTCATCGAACACGACATGGGCGTGGTCATGGATATCTCCGACCGGGTGGTGGTGCTGGACTACGGCAAGAAGATCGGCGACGGCACGCCCGACGAGGTGATGAGCAATCCCGAAGTGATCAAGGCCTACCTGGGGACCTCGCACTGAGTCCGGGATCCACGTGCAGTCAATAAATAATATAAATAATAAAAACAATATCGAAGGCGGTAGCAAGGAGACGACATGCAATTCTTCCTCGAAGTCACCCTGAGCGGACTGCTCTCCGGGTTGATGTATTCACTGGTGGCCCTGGGCTTCGTGCTGATCTACAAGGCCTCGGGCGTGTTCAATTTCGCGCAGGGGGCGATGGTCTATTTCGCCGCGCTGGCGGTGGTGGGCCTGATGGAAAAAGGCATGCCGATGTGGGCCGCCATCATCGGCGCCTTCGTGGTGATGATCCTGGTGGGCCTGGCCACCGAACGCTTCGTGCTGCGCAAGCTGGTCAACCAGCCGCCGATCACGCTCTTCATGGCCACCATCGGCCTGACCTTCTTCCTGGAAGGCCTGGGACCCTTGCTGTTCGGCAGCGAAGTGCGTCCCATCGACCTGGGCATCGTCGACGAACCGATCCAGTCGGTGATGGACAGTGTCGGCATCGGCCTCTCCAAGTTCGACCTCTTTGCCTCCGGCATGGTCGTGGCACTGGTGGCGGCGCTGGCCCTGTTCTTCCAGAGGACCAAGGTGGGCCGGGCGCTGCGGGCCGTGGCTGATGACCACCAGGCCGCGCTGTCGCTGGGCATCCCGCTGCAGCATATCTGGGCGGTGGTGTGGGGCGTGGCCGGTTTCGTGGCGCTGATCGCCGGCCTGCTCTGGGGCTCGCGCAACGGCGTGCAGTTCGCGCTGACCATGACGGCGCTGAAGGCCTTGCCGGTGCTGATCCTGGGTGGTTTCACCTCGATCCCCGGGGCGATCGTGGGCGGGCTCATCATCGGCGCCTCCGAAAAGCTGGCCGAAATCTATATCCCGCCGGTGATGCAGGATGCCTTCGGCGGCAACTTCGGCGGCATCGAAGGCTGGTTCCCGTATGTGTTCGCGCTGCTGTTTTTGCTGGTCCGGCCGGAAGGCCTGTTCGGCGAGCGGCATATCGACCGGGTATGACAAAGTGCTGATTCCAACTGTTTCAATATGGATCGATTGAATGAGACGGCTTGCACCTCAGACCACCGTTCGGACTGAGTAGGCCCATCAGGGCCGTATCGAAGCCTGTCCTGAGCCTGTCGAAGGGGCGCTCCTGCGCTTGCTGACGGCGCGCCTTCGATACGCGGTTGCGCCGCTACTCAGGACGAACGGTGTCAGATGGATTGAGCAAGAGCAGGAACAAGGAGAACATGATGCTGTACCGTGAAGCAGGACAATTCAAGACAAGCTACATCGCCGACAGCCAGATCTTCCCGATCCGCCAGGATCGCATCATCTTCACGCTGTTCATGGTGTTCGCCTTCGTGGCCGTGCCGCTGCTGGGCAGCGAATACTGGTTCTCGGCCATCCTGGTGCCATTTTTGGTCTTCGCGCTGGCCGCACTGGGCCTGAATGTGCTGACCGGCTATGCCGGCCAGCTCTCGCTGGGGTCGGCCGCCTTCATGGCGGTGGGCGCCTACGCGGCCTACAACTTCCAGTTGCGGGTGGAGGGCATCCCCATCGTCGCCACGCTGCTGCTCTCGGGCGGTTGTGCGGCGCTGGTCGGCGTGCTCTTCGGGCTGCCTTCGCTGCGCATCAAGGGCTTCTACCTGGCCGTGGCCACGCTGGCGGCGCAGTTCTTCGTGGTGTGGGCGCTGACCAAGTTCCCCTGGTTCTCCAACAACAGTTCCTCGGGCGTGATCAGCACCCCCAAGATCGATTTCTTCGGCATCGCCATCGACACCCCGGTGCGCAAGTACCTGTTCGTGCTGGCCGTGGTGAGCGTACTGGCGCTGGTGGCCAAGAACCTGGTGCGTTCCTCCACCGGGCGCGCCTGGATGGCGGTGCGCGACATGGACGTGGCCGCCGAGGTGATCGGCATTCCCCTGATGCGCACCAAGCTGACCGCCTTCGCCGTCAGTTCCTTCTACTGCGGCGTGGCCGGGGCGCTGTATGCCTTCTGCTACCTGGGTTCGGTGGAGCCGGACGGCTTCTCGCTGGACCTGTCCTTCCGCATCCTGTTCATGATCATCATCGGCGGCGTGGGCAGCATCCTCGGCTCCTTCCTGGGTTCGGCCTTCATCCTGCTGCTGCCGATCTTCCTGGACAACGCGCTGCCGCCGCTGGCCGCGCTGCTGCACCTGCCGTTCACGAATGCCACCGTGTCGCACATCCAGATGATGGTGTTCGGCGCACTGATCATCTTCTTCCTCATCGCCGAGCCGCACGGGCTGGCGCGGCTGTGGCAGATCGCCAAGGAAAAACTGCGCCTGTGGCCGTTCCCGCACTGAGGGGGGGCGAGGTGGCGCAACACCGTATCGAGGTAGGCGGAGGCCGGATCACCGGCGTCCGATAAAAGTCGGCAACGACAACATAAAGGAGACGAGACCATGAAGACCATGAAGCATCTCAGGCAACTGGTGCTGGCGACCGCCTGTGCCGCCGGCCTGCTGTCGGCGGCGCCCCCGGCGCTGGCCCAGACCAATGACCAGTTCATTGCCATCCCCAGCTACCGCGTCGGCCCCTACGGGACCAATGGCCAGTCCTACTACGGCGGCTATGTCGATTACCTGAACTACGTCAACCTCAAGGAAGGCGGCGTCAACGGCGTCAAGCTGTCCTGGGAAGAGTGCGAGACCGAGTACAACAACGCCAAGGGCGTGGAGTGCTACGAGCGCATGAAGAACAAGAACACGGTCACCCACGGCACGGCCATCAATCCCATGGCCACCGGCATCTCCTACGCCCTCATCGACAAGACCGCCGAAGACAAGGTGCCCCTGGTGATGATCGGCTATGGTCGTACCGATGCGGTGGACGGCTCGGTATTTCCGTATGCCTTCCCGCTGGTGACGACCTACCAGATGCAGGTCTCGGCCATCGTCAAGTACCTGGCCGGCAAGAACAATGGCTCGCTGGCCGGCAAGAAGATCGTCTTCCTGTACCACGATTCGGCCTATGGCAAGGAGCCCATCGTGGCGCTGCAGGCCGAGTCTTCCATCGGCAAGTTCAAGCTGGTGGAAATCCCGGTGGCCCACCCCGGCAACGAACAGGGCGCGCAGTGGCTGCGCATCCGCCAGGAAAACCCGGACTACGTCATCTTCTGGGGCTGGGGCGTGATGAACCAGACCGCGCTGAAGGCGGCGCAGAAGGTCGGCTATCCGCGTGACAAGATCGTCGGTTCCTGGTGGGCCGGTTCGGAAGAAGACACCATTCCGGCAGGCGAAGCCGCCAAGGGCTATCTGTCGGCGACCTGGAACGTGGCCGGCAAGGATGTCCCGGTGATCGCCGATATCGACAAGGTGGTCTATGGCGCGGGCAAGGGCAACATGCAGGACAAGAACAAGCTCGGTTCCATCCTCTACAACCGTGGCGTGTCGGCCGCGATTGCTACCGTGGAAGCGGTGCGTACCGCCCAGGACAAATACGGCAAGGGCAAGGTCATGAGCGGCGAGCAGGTGCGCTGGGGCTTTGAAAACCTCAACATCACCGATGCCCGCCTGAAGGCCCTGGGCGCTACCGGGCTGCTGCCGGAGATCAAGACCTCCTGCGACAACCACGAAGGATCGGGCAAGGTGAAGATCCAGCAATGGGACGGCAGCAAGTGGGTGCTGGTGTCGGACTGGATCGAGGGTAACAAGAACCTGATCCACCCGCTGTTCAAGGCTTCCGCTGCGAAATACGCAAAAGAAAAAGGCATCACTCCTGCCTGCATGAAGTAGGCGCTTGCGCCGGCGGCTTTGCTCGTCTCCCACCGCCGCCGGTGCTTTTTTGGAAATGCGACAGACCATGAATGCCACACCGATTCCGACCAGTGCCAGCACCGTCCACAGCGCAGCCGCTCCGGCAGCGGCCAAGGCATTGGCCATCAACAATATCGAAGTGATCTATGACCACGTGATCCTGGTCCTGAAGGGCGTCTCGCTGGATGTGCCGGAGGGCAAGATCGTGGCCCTGCTGGGTGCCAACGGTGCCGGCAAGAGCACCACACTCAAGGCCATCTCCAACCTGCTGCATGCCGAGCGGGGCGATGTCACCAAGGGCAGCATCGAGTTCCGGGGCGAGCGGGTGGACCGCATGACCCCCAATGACCTGGTCAAGCGCGGCGTGATCCAGGTGATGGAAGGGCGCCATTGCTTCGGCCACCTGACCGTGGAAGAGAACCTGCTCACCGGGGCCTATACCCGTGGCATCAGTCATGCCGAGGTGAAGCACGAACTGGAAAAGATCTACGATTATTTTCCCCGCCTGAAGGTGCGGCGCAAGTCGCAGTCCGGCTATACCTCTGGCGGCGAACAGCAGATGACGGCGATCGGCCGCGCCATGATGGCCAAGCCTTCGATGATCCTGCTGGACGAGCCCTCCATGGGCCTGGCGCCGCAGATCGTGGAAGAGATCTTCGAGATCGTCAAGGACCTGAACAGCAAGGAAAAGGTCTCCTTCCTGCTGGCCGAACAGAACACCATGGTGGCCCTGCGCTATGCCGACTTCGGCTACATCCTGGAAAACGGCCGGGTGGTGATGGAAGGCGCAGCCCGCGAGTTGGCCGACAACGAGGACGTCAAGGAGTTCTACCTGGGCGTGTCCGGCGCCGGGCGCAAGAACTTCCGCGACATGAAGTTCTACCGCCGCCGCAAGCGCTGGCTGGCGTAAGGGGAGGGCCCATGTCCGATCCCACCGAATTCATGCAGCAGCTGGACGCCCAGGAGCGACGCGATCCAGCCCGGCGCGAAGCGCAACTGATGCAGGCCTTGCCGTCACTGCTGGCGCGCGCGCAGGCCGCGCCGGGCTGGGCGCGCATCCTTGCCGGTGTCGACGCTGCGGCCATCCGCTCGCGCGCCGACCTGGCGCAATTGCCGGTTACGCGCAAGTCGGACCTGAAGGAACTGCAGACCCGCGAAAGCCCCTTCGGCGGGCTCAACACCACGCCGGCGCGTCAATTGCGGCGGCTGTTCGTCTCTCCCGGGCCGATCTACGATCCCGAAGGCCATGCGGCCGACTGGTGGCGCTTTGCCAGCCCGATGAAGGCGCTCGGCCTGCAGGCCGGCCACATCCTGCAGAACTGCTTTGCCTACCATTTCACACCAGCTGCCTTCATGGTCGAAGGCGCGGCGGCCCGCCTGGGATGCGCGGTCATTCCGGCCGGCATCGGCCAGACCGAGCTGCAGGTCAATGCGATGACGGCCCTGAAGCCGGATGCCTATGTCGGCACGCCGTCCTTCCTCAAGATCATCATCGAGAAGGCGCAGGAAATGGGCGCCGACATCTCCAGCGTGCAGCGTGCCCTGGTCAGCGCCGAAGCGTTGCCGCCGTCGCTGCGCCACTGGTTCCATGAACACGGCGTGCCGCAGGTGCTGCAGCTGTATGCCTCGGCCGATATCGGCAATATCGCCTACGAGACCATGAGCGACGGCGCCGTGCATCCCGGCATGGTGCTGGACGAATCGCTGATCCTGGAAATCGTGCGGCCTGGCACCGGTGATCCGGTGACCGAGGGCGAGGTGGGCGAGGTGGTGGTGACCTCCTTCAATCCCGACTATCCGATGATCCGCTTCGGTACCGGTGACCTGTCGGCGGTGGTACAGGGCATCTCTCCCTGCGGGCGTACCAATACCCGCATCAAGGGCTGGATGGGC
Source organism: Herbaspirillum sp. BH-1 (assembly GCF_002870055.1). Classification (NCBI taxonomy): domain Bacteria; kingdom Pseudomonadati; phylum Pseudomonadota; class Betaproteobacteria; order Burkholderiales; family Oxalobacteraceae; genus Herbaspirillum; species Herbaspirillum sp. BH-1. Next base: position 111,891 of record NZ_PKOI01000014.1, read on the forward strand.
CGCGCCGACCAGACCACCAAGGTCCGCGGCATGTTCGTCCATCCCTCACAGGTGGCCGATGTGCTGCGCCGCCATGGCGACGTGCTGCGGGCACGGCTGGTGGTGTCCGGCGAGATGGCCAATGACGTCATGACCCTGCATTGCGAAGTGGGTGACCCGGCTGACCCGGCGGTGGATGTCACGGCCCTGGCCGGCAGCCTGCGTGATGTGACCAAGCTGCGCGGCGAGGTCCTGCTGGTGGCGCCGGGCAGCCTGCCCAACGATGGCAAGGTGATCGAGGATGCGCGCAAGTACGAATGAATGCATTGCTGGCGGGCTTCCTCATCGGACAAGCCCGCGCCGCGGCTGACCGTTCGTACTGAGTAGGCCCGTCAGGGCCGTATCGAAGGCGCTCATGAGGCGCTCATGAGGTGCTGCCGTCACGCCGCCTTCGATACGCGGCTGCGCCGCTACTCAGTCCGCTCAGTCCGAACCGATGGTGAGGGAGGAATGTACAAAATGTCTTGCGATCAGTCACATCCCGGCTTGTGCATATGAAGGTTCGCGCATAGAATCATTCGCGGAACATGTGTTCCAACGTCGCTCGGACGGTTCCGGGCGCTTACGTGAAAGTCTTCCATGACGCAATCCGCCGATTCGCGCGATTCCTCGCGCTCGCCTGACGCTTCTTCTTCTTCTTCCTCTTCCTCCGTTTCTGCTGCACCCGCCGACGCCTTCCCGGTCAGCTTCCCGCGCATCGAGCGCCTGCCGCCCTACGTCTTCAACATCACCGCCGAACTGAAGATGGCCGCGCGCCGGCGTGGCGAAGACATCATCGACATGTCCATGGGCAACCCCGATGGCCCAACGCCACCGCACATCGTCGAGAAGCTGGTGGAGGTGGCGCAGCGCCCCGACACGCATGGCTATTCGTCCTCCAAGGGCATCCCACGTCTGCGCCGCGCCATCGCGCATTGGTATCGCAGCCGCTACGAGGTGGACTTCGATCCCGACAGCGAGGCCATCGTCACCATCGGTTCCAAGGAAGGCCTGGCGCACCTGATGCTGGCCACGCTGGACAAGGGCGATACCGTGCTGGTACCCAATCCCAGCTATCCCATCCACATCTACGGTGCGGTCATTGCCGGCGCCAATATCCGCTCCGTGCGCATGAGCCCGGGCGTGGACTTCTTCGACGAGCTCGAACGCGCGGTGCGCGAGAGCTACCCCAAGCCGAAGATGATGATCCTGGGCTTCCCCTCCAACCCGACCGCGCAGTGCGTGGAGCTGGAATTCTTCGAACGGGTGGTCAAGCTGGCACGGGAACACCAGATCCTGGTGGTGCATGACCTGGCCTATGCCGACATCACCTTCGATGGCTGGAAAGCGCCGTCCATCATGCAGGTGCCGGGTGCGCGCGAGGTCGCGGTGGAGTTCTTCACCCTCTCCAAGAGCTACAACATGGCCGGCTGGCGGATCGGCTTCATGGTCGGCAATGCCCGCCTGGTGGCGGCCCTGGCGCGCATCAAGAGCTATCACGACTACGGCAGCTTCACGCCGGTACAGGTGGCGGCCATTGCCGCGCTGGAGGGCGACCAGGCTTGCGTGGAGGAAATTCGCGCCAACTACGAAAAGCGCCGCAACGTGCTGGTCAAGGGCCTGCACGAGGCCGGCTGGATGGTTGATGTACCCAAGGCCTCGATGTACATCTGGGCGCGCATTCCGGAACCCTACCGCCAGTTCGGCTCGCTGGAGTTCTCGCGCATCCTCCTGGAGCAGGCCAAGGTCTGCGTCTCGCCCGGTATCGGCTTCGGCGAATATGGTGATGAGTACGTGCGCTTCGCCCTGATCGAGAACGAATCCCGCATCCGCCAGGCCATTCGCGGCATCAAGACCATGTTCAAGAACGCCAAGGGGGCGTGATACAGGTCTGAAGTCGAGGCTAAAGTCGTGGCCACGGTCGAGGCCATAGCCGGGCGGCGCCGGAACTGCGCCGCCTGGCCGAGGTCTTAGCTGAACCTTCAGTTTTTTGATAATTAATATGATTAAAAAAACAATATTCGCCACCCTGTTCGCGCTTGCAGCCTCCGCTGCCGTCCTGCCGGTGGCACAGGCCCAGGTGTCGGTCAACATCAACATCGGCGCGCCGCCGCCACCGCGGGCCGAACCGTTGCCGCCGCCGCGTCATGGCTATGTGTGGGCACCGGGTTTCTGGGACTGGGACGGGCATCGTCATGTGTGGCGTCAGGGCCATTGGATGCGTGAACGGCCCGGGTATGTCTATGCCGCTCCGGTCTGGCATCAAGGGCCGCGTGGCTGGGAACTGCAGCGCGGCGGCTGGCGCGGTGGGCCGCCACCGGGTCGGGGGCCGCGTGATCATGACCGCCATGACCGTCATGACCGCCATGACGATCGTGGTCCCGGTGGTGGACCTGGCCACGGACCGGGCTGTCCGCCGGGGCATGCGCGCAAGGGTGAGTGCTGATCCAGCCGCAGGAACGGCTGAGACCGGTCAAGCCAAGAAAAATCGGCCGCGACGTGAAGGCGTCGCGGCCGATTTTTTATGGAACAGGCAACGGCCTCAGGTCTTGTCCATCAAGGCCGAGATGGCGAAGGACACGATGCCGGCCGTGATGCAGATCACAGCCAGTCGGTAGTGGGGAATGAGCTTGCCGACGAAGGGCAGCAGGAAGTAAAGGACGATGGCGATCAGGATGCTGGTCAGGAGTCTTTTCATTGTCATGGCGATGAGGGTTGAACGCTGCCGCTATGATAGTGCGATTTGGCCGTCGTGGTGACGTCAGCGCGCTGCCGGGCCACTCGCCGGGGGCGTCGCCGCCGGTAGCTTGGGCGCGGCGTTGGCAGGCGCATTGACCACCGGTTTGAGCGGTGTCGCGCCCGGCGGCAGCTGGTCGTCCTCGTCGTCGTTCTTGGGGCCTCCGCCATGGGCATTGAAGAAGCTGATCACAGTGCGCGAGGTATCCAGGTTCTGCGAGGACTTGCCGCCATTGATGATGGGCACCACGCCGCCCGGCCAGGCATGGCCGCCGCCCTTGACCTCATACAGCACTACGGCCTGCGGATCGGTCTTGCTGGCATAGGTGTATTGGCGGATGGTGGTGCCGTCGCCGGCGGTATCGGGGATGTCGTTGACGGTCGGGCGCGGATTGGCGCCGTCGGCCTTGATGAAGGCTTCGATGCTGCGTGCCACCGACAGGCGCGGCACCTGCGAGACTTCCTGCTTGCCCATGCCACCCAGGAAGGGAATGAAGGGGTCGTCGCTGCCGTGGATGTGCAGCACAGGCATGGGCGCCTTGACGGTCTCGGGCGGCACGTCCAGTACCGCGCTGACCACGGCCACCGCCTTGAACAGTTCGGGCGCTTCGGCCGCCATGCGATAGGCCATCATGCCCCCATTGGACACGCCCACCAGATAGACGCGCTGGCGGTCGACCAGACCATCGGCCACCAGCTTGCCGACCAGGGCGCGCAGGAAGGCCACGTCATCGACCTTGTGCATCTGCGCATAGCCGCAGCAGCCGCCCGAATTCCAGGTGCGGGCGTCGATGGCCAGACCGGTACCGTTGGGATAGACGATCATGTAACCGGCGGCCTCGGCAATCTCGGTCAGGCCGGTGGCGCGCGCCATCAGCGAGCCGCTGGAGCCGCTGGCATGCAGGGCGATGATCAGCGGTTGCGCTTCGCCGACGACGTTGCGTTCGGAAAAATAGGCGCGCGCCAGATTGCCCACGCGCAGGGTCTTGAGGGAGAGATCAACCGCCTGGCCGGGCAGGGCTGTCAGCAGGGACAGGCCGCACACGGCCGCCAGCACGGCGCGCTGCAGTGCGCGCGAGGGACGGTGGTGTTTCGGGAAGCGAAGCGTCATGGAAGCGTGGGCAGGCAGGGTTGGCCAACAGGATTGGTCAACGATAGTGGGCATTTCCGTGATGGTAATGCCCATGACATACCGACGCAAAGCGATTTACACCCTGCGCCGGCAGCCAACCTGCCCGCCGGCTCAGCCGCGGGCCGGGATGTTCAGTCCGCGCACCACGGCCGGACGCGCCACGAAGGCTTCCAGCGCGCGCGCCACGTTCGGGAAATCCTTGAAACCGACCAGCTCGGCCGCTTCGTAGAAACCGATCAGGTTGCGAATCCAGGGGAAGGTGGCGATGTCGGCGATGGAATATTCGTCGCCGGCCAGCCACTGATGCTGCGCCAGCTGCTTGTCCATGACGCCCAGCAGGCGCCTGGATTCGTTGACGTAGCGGTCGCGTGGACGCTTGTCTTCATATTCCTTGCCGGCGAAGCGATGGAAGAAGCCCAACTGGCCGAACATCGGACCGACCCCGCCCATCTGGAACATCACCCACTGGATCACCTGGTAGCGCGCGGCGGCATCCTGCGGCAGGAACTTGCCGCTCTTCTCGGCCAGGTACAGCAGGATGGCGCCGGATTCGAACAGCGGCAGCGGCTTGCCGCCCGGGCCGTCGGGATCGATGATGGCCGGAATCTTGTTGTTCGGGTTCAGCGACAGGAAGGCCGGCGACATCTGGTCATTGGTCTCGAAGCTCACCAGATGGGCTTCATAGGGCAGGCCGGTTTCTTCCAGCATGATCGACACCTTCACGCCATTGGGCGTGGGCAGCGAGTACAGCTGGATGCGTTCGGGATGTTGCGCCGGCCATTTCTGGTCGATGGGGAAGGCAGACAAGGCATTGCTCATGAAAGGGCTCCTAGGCGGCGGAAATATGCGGTTCGCGGTCCTGGGCGAATTTCTCGAAGGCCTCCACCGTCACCGGCCGGCAGAAGAAATACCCCTGATAGGCATGGCACCCGGCATCGGCCAGGAAGGAGCGCTGGGCGTCGGTTTCCACGCCCTCGGCGATGACGCCCAGGCCCAGGCTCTGGGCCAGGTTGACGATGGTCTTGGCAATCGAGGCGTCGTTGGGATCGATCAGGACATCGCGTACGAAAGACTGGTCGATTTTAAGCTGATTCAGCGGCAGCCGCTTGAGGTAGGACAGCGAGGAGTAGCCGGTGCCGAAATCGTCCAGCGAAAACTCCACGCCATAAGCCTTGAGGGCGAACATCTTCTGGATGATGTCTTCGACGTTGTCCACCAGCAGGCTTTCGGTGAGCTCCAGTTTCAGGCGACGCGGATTGGCGCCGGTGCGTTCGATAGTGTCCAGTACCTTCTGCACGAAATCGGGTTCGCGCAATTGCGGCGCACTGACGTTGACGGCGATGGAGAGCTCGGCCATGGCCGGGCGCTTGGCCCAGGTGGCCAGTTGCTTGCAGGCAGTCTCCAGCACCCAGTTGCCCAGGGAGAGGATCAGTCCGGTCTCCTCGGCCAGCGGGATGAAGTCGCCCGGCGGCACCATGCCACGCTGTGGATGCTGCCAGCGCACCAGCACTTCGGCGCCGGTCACGCGCCCACCTTCGACCACCTGCGGCTGGTAGTGCAACAGCAGCTGGTCGCCCTCGATGGCCTTGCGCAGGCCGGCTTCCAGGGTGGCGCGCTCCAGCACGGCGGTCTGCATCGCCGGATCGAAGAAACGCAGCGCATTGCGGCCGGTCTCCTTGGCCTTGTACATGGCCAGGTCGGCCTGCTTCATCAGTTCATCCACCGAGGCCGCGCGGCCCAGGAAGACGGTGGCGCCGATGCTGGCGGTGGCGCGGTATTCGACATCGTCCAGCTGGAAGGTCGAGCCCAGCGCCGCCAGGATCTTCTCGCCGATGGCACGGGTCTGGGTGGCGGCTTCCTGCTGCAGTTCGTTGAGACCTTCCAGCACCACCACGAACTCATCGCCGCCCACGCGCGCCACGGTATCGTTTTCGCGCACGTTGGCCACCAGCCGCTGGGCTACCTGCTTGAGCAGGGTGTCGCCTTTTTCATGGCCGACGGTGTCGTTCAAGGTCTTGAAGTGGTCCAGATCGATGAACAGCAGCGCGCCGCAGGTGCGGGTGCGCAGCGACAGGGCGATGGCCTGCTTCAGGCGATCCAGCAGCAGGGTGCGGTTGGGCAGGCGGGTCAGGGCGTCGAAGAAGGCCAGTTCGCGGATGCGCTCCTCGGCCAGCTTGCGATCGCTGATGTCGTGATGGGTGCTGACGTAATGGGTGACCTGGTTGTCCCGGTTCTTGACCGCCGAGATGGTCAGCCATTCGGGATAGACCTCGCCGTTCTTGCGGCGGTCCCAGATTTCGCCCTGCCATTTGCCGAAGCGCTGGATGCTCTCGCGCATTTCCTGGAAGAAGGCCGGGCCGTGACGGTCCGAGCGCAGCAGGTTGGGATGCTTGCCGACGATTTCCTCGGCGGTATAGCCGGTGATTTCGGTGAAGGCCTTGTTCACGCGCAGGATCTTGCTGTTGGCATCGGTGATGAGCATGCCTTCGCGTGAATCGAAGGCCACCGCCGAGATGCGCAGTTCGGCTTCGATCTGCTTGCGATCGGTGATGTCGCGGCTGCTGGTCCGAAAGCCCGTGAAGTTGCCCTGCGAATCGGTGATCGCCGCCGATGACAGGGCCAGCCAGAACACCGTGCCATCCTTGCGCACGCAACGGAACTCGACATCCTCGCGCTTCTGGCCGTCCATGCAGCGTGCCAGTTCGGCGCGGATGCGGCGTTCGTCATCGGGGTGCACGATGCAGCCGATGAAGTCCGGCATGGCCAGGCATTCCTCGACGCTGTAGCCGGTGTAGTCGCGCACGGCATGGTTGATCCAGCGCGGGCGGCCATCCAGACCCCACCAGACTTCCCAGTTGACGGTGCAGTCGGCAATGGCACGGAACTGTTCTTCGCTGGCGCGCAGCTCGGCCGTCATCTTCTGCGCCAGCCGCACCGCGCGCACCCGGCTGGACATCATCAGCCAGGCCAGCAGCGCCAGGGTGACGCTCATGCCGATGCCGGTGGCGGCGATCAGGGGTTCGGCGTTGCGGCCGAACTGGGCGGTGAAGGCGTCGGTGGTGTGCATCGACAGCGTCCAGTTGTGATTGGCCACCACCAGGTATTCGTCGGCCTGCAGGCGGGCCGGCAACTGTTGGCCGGCGACCGTGGAGCGGTACATCAGCGCTGCGGGCTCCTGGGTCACGCCGTCGTACAGCGAAAAGCCGATGGTGCGGGTGTTTTCGCCGTAGAGGCTGGCGATCACGTCGCTCATGCGGAAGACCGCATGCACCCAGCCGATCAGACTGGCGCGACGTTGTTCGATGGTGCCTTGCGGTTTGCCGCGCTCATACAGCGGCAGGTACATCATGAAGGCCGGCATCGCCGGTCCTTCCTGGGCCAGTTCCAGCTTGCCGGAGATGGTCGCCATGCCGGAGTCGCGTGCCTTCTCCATGGCCGTGCGCCGCACCGGATCGGACCACTGGTCGTTGCCGAAGGCAAAGCGATTGCGGCCCACGTAGGGCTCGCGCAGGACCGTGGGGGCATAGCCGTCGCGGGTACCGGGCGGGCGTATCCTGTAGTCGGCCACGCCCTGGCGCGCCATGCGCGCCAGATGGGCGTCCAGCCCGGCGGCGGGGACCCATTCCTCGATCGAGATGACCTGGATGCCGGAGAAATTGGCGTCCAGGTTCAGGGCCTCCACGTAATCGCGGAACTGGTTGCGGTCGATGTTGCCGGTAGCACCCACCAGGCCCTGCACGCCGTGCAGCATCTGTTCGTAGGAGGCCATGCGCTGCTCGATGCGACTGACCGTCTCGCGCAGCACGGAGGAGAACTGGGTATGCAGTTCCTTGCTGGCGGCTTCGCGCTCGTGGTCCCAGGCGGTCCAGGTCACGCCCAGTCCCGTCACCAGGATCAACAGCGGGAGCGGGAGCAGGCGCAGCCAGTTCACGGCTTGCTCTGGAACTGGACCATGGCAGCTGCCAGTTCCGGGTTGAAGTATTTCTTGAAGATGCGCAGCACCGTGCCATCGGCCAGCATGCCATCGACCAGGGCGCGCCATTTATCCTGTTCGGAGGGCGTGAGCGCCTTCTTCGACATGATCAGGCCATGCGGGACCGAGGGATCCTCGAAGCTGATGATGGCGGTGGCATCGCGGATGCGTTTTTCTTCCACCACCGGATAATCGAAGGGCTCCATGATCATGCCCTGGATGCGGTTCTGCAGCAGCGCCTCGTAGAGTGGCTCCAGGCCGCCGGCAAGCGAGACGCGATTGGCCGCAGTGAGCCGGTCGACCATGCGGTTGGCATTGGTGCTGTAGCGAAAGCTGCGGATCACGCCCAGCTGGAAGTTTTCGCTGCGGGCCACGTCGGCCAGCTGCGTGATGCCCGCATCCTTGCGCACCAGCAGGTAGTACTTGTTGCTGAAGTACCAGGCGAAAGCCGCGTACTGGTCGCGCTCCGGGTTGGTGATGCCGGAGAGGCTGAAGTCCAGCGCGCCCGATTCGATCAGCTGCCAGATGCGTGCGCGCGACATCAGGCTGACATTGACCTTGCAGCCACTGCGGCGGATCAGTTCGTCGGCGAAATCCTTGTCGATGCCGGTATCGGTGGCGGCCGAGTAGAGCAGGCCATGGTCATGCAGGGCCAGGGTGTAGGGACGCGAACAATCCGGTCCGGTGGGGCTGGCGGCGAGGCTGGCGGTACCGGGGGTAAGGAGTGCGGTCATGAGCGCTGCCGCGCCTGCACAGACCGCTACTGCGCGTTTGCCAAAGATGTGACCGAAAATACCGCCCCCTGTTTGTACTCCACCACGCGGACGTGTCAGCCGTGACCTGGCGGTTCGCCGCCTTGCCTGCTGGTCGCCCTCCCTGAAACGTCGCGCTGTGGCGACGCTATCCATCTGTTTGTTATGTTTCCAGGCCCCGACGGGCCGTGGCGTGATCACCGGCGCCTGCAGTCAAAACGACATGGCGCTGCAGGGCTGGTGGCTCACCAGATGACGGGGGATGTTACCCGAGCACATTCCAATGCGCAACACAATGCGAAACACAGGACGGCCGGCTTTGCAATTGGCTCTTGGGAAGGGGAATCGGCCCGGGAAAACGGACGCGACGCCGGGCCGGCGTCGCGTCCGCCATCAGATGAACATGCCGCCGGAAACTTCCACCCGTTGGGCATTGATCCAGCCATTGTCCGGGCGCAGCAGCGAGGCAATGGCCGCGCCGATGTCGTCCGGCAGACCGACGCGTCCCAGCGCGGTCTGGCCGGCCACGAAGGCGTTGAGCTCGGCGTTGTCACGCACCCGGCCACCGCCGAAGTCGGTCTCGATGGCGCCCGGCGCGACGGTGTTGACGGCGATGCCGCGCGCACCGAATTCCTTGGCCATGTAGCGCGTCATCACCTCGACGCCGCCCTTCATGGCCGCATAGGCGGCATAGCCGGGCAGGGAGAAGCGTGCCAGGCCACTGGAGATGTTGATGATGCGGCCACCCTGGGCCAGCAGCGGCAGCAGCGCCTGGGTCAGGAAGAACACGCCTTTGAGGTGGACCTTGAAGAGTTCGTCGAAGACCGCCTCGGTGGTCTCTTCGATGCTGGCATGCATGCCCATGCCGCCGTTGTTGACCAGGTAGCTGAAGTGCTGGACCTGCCAGTGCTGCTGGAGTGCGCTCTTCACCGATGCGGCAAAGGCCGGGAAGCTGGTGCTGTCGGCCAGGTCCAGCCGCAGCGCCACGGCCTTGCCGCCGAGCGCTTCGATCTCGGTCACCGTGGCCTGGGCGGCGTCACGGTTGCCGACGTAGGTGAGGATGATGCCCACGCCTTCGCGGGCCAGGTGCAGGGCGGCATTCTTGCCCAGACCACGGCTGCCGCCGGTGATGACGGCGATGCGCGCCGGAGTGCTGGAAGTGGTGATGTTGCTCATGTCGGGCTCCTTGGTGGGAAAAGTCGGGGTGGTCGGGGTGATTTGCTGCATCACGGAGCCCAGTATATTGAGAAGGTTTTTGCTAATAAATTTCTGATTTACTATTAGACTTTTCAATATTTGATAATAATCCAGGTGCGACATGAACCAGATGGACACCCTCAAGATCTTCCAGCGCGTGGCCGAGCTGGCCAGCTTCAGCGGTGCGGCGCGCCAGCTGGGCCTGCCCAATGCCAGCGTGTCGCTGGCCATCCAGCAACTGGAGCAGATGCTGGGCACGCGGCTGCTCCAGCGCACCACGCGGCGCGTGCAGCTCACGCCCGACGGCGAGTCCTTCTACCGGCGCAGCAAGGAGTTGCTGGATGAATTCGAATCGCTGCGGGGGATGTTCCGTGCCGGCGGCCAGCCGCTGACCGGCAAGCTGCGGGTGGACATGTCCAGTGCCATGGCTCGCGAGGTGGTGTTGCCGGCGCTGCCGTCCTTCCTGGCACAGCATCCGCAACTGGAGATCGAGCTGTCGGCCAGCGACCGCCGGGTCGACCTGGTGGCCGAGGGTTTCGATTGCGTGCTGCGCACCGGTACCCTGGACGATTCCTCGCTGGTGGCGCGCTGCATCGGTCATCTGGTGCAGATCAATTGCGCCAGCGCCGCCTATCTCAAGCGCCACGGCGTGCCGCGCACGCTGGAAGACCTGGCGCAGCACCAGCTGGTGCATTACCGCCAGGTGCTGGGGGGGCGTTCACCCGGCTGGGAATGGTTCGACGGCCGCCAGACGCATACCCTGCCCATGGCCGGCAGCGTCACCGTCAACAGCACCGAGACCTACTATGCCGCCTGTCAGGCCGGGCTGGGCCTGATCCAGTTGCCGCTGGTGGGTGCGGCCAAGCGCAAGATGCTCGATGGCGGCAAGCTGGTCGAGGTATTGCCGCAATACCGGCCCGCACCGATGCCGGTGAACCTGATGTATGCCAGCCGCCGCCATGTGCCGGCGCGGCTGGCGGAGTTCATGGACTGGCTGCATGCGCTGATCTTCCCGCTCACGCAGGAGGGTGGCCTGACCCGCTGAGCCGAGCTGCTGAGCGCTGCGGGCTTGCCTGCGCTATCAGGCCAGCATGGTCTGGCCGACCGGATCGATGGTGACCGTACCCCGCCCGATCTCGATGACCCGGCCACCGACCTGGATCGCGCCATCGGCGGCAACGTCCAGGTACAGCCGCGAAGGACGATCCACTGCCGCGCCCTGGTCGATGGCGAAGTGTGCCGGCAGCGCATGGCCGGTGGCGCTGAGCCAGCCGCCCAGGTTGGCGCAGGCCGAGCCGGTGCCCGGATCTTCGGCCACGCCGCCCCCTTGCTTGGTAAAGAAATAGCGCGCCAGCACCTGGCCAGGCTGTGTCGCGTCGAAGGCAAAGACGTAGGCGGTCTTGCGTCCCAGGCTGCTGACTGGCCAGCGTTGCAGCTGCGCGCTGTCGGGCTGGGCGCGGCGCACCGCCTCGGGCGAGACCAGCGGGATCAGGAACTGGTCGGCCCCGGTATCGACCCAGATCGGATCGCCGGCCAGGTCGCTTTCGTCCAGTGCCAGCAGCGCGGCCACCTCGGCCCGCGACAAGGGGGAGGGTGCTGTCTTCGGCCCGCCGGGGCAGGGCGCGGTAAAGGTCCAGACATCGCCTTGCGCGCGCACCGGCACCACGCCGGCCTTGAATTCCAGTGTCAGGGCGTCGCCCTTGCCGAGCAGCGCGCGCACCACCTGGGCCGTTCCCAATGTGGGATGGCCGGCGAAGGGCATTTCATAGCCGGTGGTGAAGATGCGCACGCGGGCATCGGCCACCGTCGAGGGCAGGATGAATGTGGTTTCGGAAAGGTTGAACTGCAGTGCCAGCGCCAGCATGGTGGCGTCATCCAGGCCACGTGCATCTTCGAACACGCACAGGGGATTGCCGCCGAAGGTCGATTCGGCGAAGACGTTAAGCAGTCGGTAGGCGTAGGTGGCGGGCATGGAGGTCTCGCGGCAGGGTGGTCAGGCCGCCGATTGTAGCGACGGCCCCAGCCACGAGACAGGTACAGTTCACTCGTCGACGGCGATACAGTTACGGCCCAACTGTTTGGCGCGGTACAGGCGACGGTCGGCCAGTTCCAGGAACTCGATGCGCTGGTCCATGGGCGAGGGCACGATGGTAGCGACGCCCTGGGAGATGGTGACAGTCTCGGCGACCTGCGAGCTGGCATGCGGGATGGCCGCATCGATGATCAGGTTGCGGCAGCGCTGGGCCACCTGCAGGGCGGCCTTTTCGTCGCATTCGGGCAGGATCAGCACGAACTCCTCGCCGCCATAGCGGGCGAAGAAATCGCGACTGCGGGTGGCGGTCTCGCTGAGGATGCGCGCCACCTGCTTCAGGCATTCGTCGCCGCGGATGTGGCCGTAGCGGTCGTTGTACTGCTTGAAGTAATCGATGTCGAGCATGATCAGCGACAGCGGCGCGCGTGAGCTCACCGCATTGGCCCATTCCACTTCCAGCGCCGAATCGAACATGCGGCGGTTGGCCACATTGGTCAGGCCGTCGCGATAGGACAGCGCCTCCAGTTCCTTCTGCAGTTCGATCAGGCGGGCCTCGGTCTTCTTGCGCTCGGTGATGTCGAACATGAAGCCGATCAGCGCATTGGGGCTGCCGTCTTCATTGCGCACCACGTGCACCACGTCGCGGATCCAGATGTGTTCGCCATCGCGGGTCAGGGCACGGTAATCGGCTTCGTGATCGGCGCCGGCCTTGGATTGCGAGATGCAGAAGTTGACCACCGCCTCGCGGTCTTCGGCGTGGATGCGCATGGCCCAGTCGTCGGCGCTCTTCCAGCTCTCCGGCGCCCAGCCCAGCAACTGTTCGATCTGCGGGCCGATGTAGGTGAACTGCATGCTGCTCCAGTCGATCTTCCACGGAATCGCCTTGGTCGATTCCAGCAAGGTCTTGTAGACCGTGCTATCGGGTTCCATTTGTTCTTGTGTGGGATGGGTCATGGCGAGTCGTGGCTGTCCAATGCAATCTTGTGGTCGGGAAATTTTCACGGGCGCTGATCGCTGCGCACTTGCCGTGCGGCAAGCAGGAAGCGTTCCAGTGCGCACCCGTCGGCGCCGGTGGGCGCTTTCGCGCGCAAGCATAACGCGTCTTGCCGCATCTTTCCATTCGGCAGCAAAAAATGCATGCACCCCGGTCTGTACCTGGCCGGTCTGCGCAGGCATGAAGGCAGGCACGAATGCGGCACCCTGCGCCCCCATCCCAGGGGTATCGTTTTTCCTTATACCCCTATCCTCATTCGGTATTTCCGCTTCCTGCGGGCCTGCGGATAGACTTCAGTCACAGCAGTTTTCGAGACGGAGATTGTTGTGTTGACCGCTACCACGGTCGAAGTGTCTGGCAGTGATGCACCGTACCCGGCGCAGTAATGGCAGACGCTATCTGAATCAAAATTTTGGAGACAAGCAATGCAGATCCGTTCGGCAGCTGAGCCTGCCGCAGCGACCGTGCCGACCGTAGAAGGCACTGGCGACTGCGCACAGGCTGCGACCCAAGTGAGCGCTCACTCGCCGGTCCCGCAAGGGAAAACCGGCAACCCCGCGACAGACGGCGTGCACACCGTTGTTGCCACCCCCACCGATGATGTCCCGCTGGCCCCGGTCAGCCTGGACGACAAATACACCGCCACCTCCGGCGCGATCTACCTGTCCGGCATCCAGGCCCTGGTGCGCCTGCCGCTGCTGCAGCAGATCCGCGACCGCGCCGCCGGGCTCGATACCGCCGGTTTCGTTTCCGGTTATCGCGGCTCGCCCCTGGGCGGGCTGGACGAAGCCCTGTGGCATGCCCAGCCGCACCTGGCCGCGCACCGCGTTAAGTTCCAGCCGGGCGTGAACGAGGACATGGCCGCCACCGCCGTCTGGGGCACGCAACAGGTCAAGCTGATCGGCCCGTCCGACTATGATGGTGTCTACGCCATGTGGTACGGCAAGGGCCCCGGCGTGGACCGCTGCGGCGATGTGTTGAAGCACATGAACCACGCCGGTACCTCCGCCCATGGTGGCGTGCTGCTGGTGGCCGGCGACGACCACGGCGCCTATTCCTCGACGCTGCCGCACCAGTCCGACCACATCTTTTCGGCATCGATGATCCCGATGCTCTATCCCTGCAATGTGCAGGAATACCTGGACCTGGGCCTGCACGGCTGGGCCATGTCGCGCTATTCCGGTTGCGTGGTGGGCTTCAAGGCCCTGGCCGATACGGTCGAATCGAGCGCCTCGGTGGATGCCGATCCCTTCCGCGTGCAGATCAGGCTGCCGGGTGACTTCGTCATGCCCGAGGGCGGCCTCAATGCGCGTCTGTCGACCGACACGCTGGGCGTGCAGGCGCGCAAGCAGGAAGCGCTGATGCAGGACTACAAGATCTATGCCGCCCTGGCCTACGCCCGCGCTAACCGTCTCAACCGCGTGATGATCGATAGCCCCCGTGCGCGGCTGGGTATCATTGCCTCAGGCAAGTCCTATCTGGACGTGCTGGAAGCGCTGTCCGAACTGGGCATCGACGAAACCTTCGCCGCCGAGATCGGCCTGCGTCTGTTCAAGGTCTCCATGCCCTGGCCGCTGGAGCCGGACGGTGTGCGCGAGTTCGCGCAAGGGCTGGATGAAATCCTGGTGGTGGAAGAAAAGCGCCAGATGGTCGAGTACCAGTTGAAGGAACAGCTCTACAACTGGCGCGACGATGTCCGTCCACGGGTGATCGGTAAGTTCGACGAGAAGGGCGAGTGGGTCGCGCCTCGCGGTGAATGGCTGCTGACCTCCAAGGCCGATTTTTCGGTGGCGCAGATCGCCCGCGTGATCGCGGCGCGCATTGCGCGCTTCCATACCAGCGACCTGATCAAGGCGCGCCTGGCCTTCCTTGATGCCAAGGATGCGGTGCTATCCAAGGCCGTCAATACCCCGCCGCGCCCGGCCTACTACTGCTCGGGCTGTCCGCACAACACCTCCACCCGGGTGCCGGAAGGCAGCTTCGCGCTGGCTGGCATCGGTTGCCACGTGATGGCCACGGCCATCTATCCCGAATTCAACAAGCTGACCACGCACATGGGTGGCGAGGGCGCGCCGTGGATCGGGCAGGCACCGTTCTCGAAGGTGCCACATGTGTTCGCCAACCTGGGCGATGGCACCTACTTCCATTCCGGTTATCTGGCCATCCGCGCCGCCATCGCGGCCCGGGTCAACATGACCTACAAAATCCTCTATAACGATGCCGTGGCCATGACCGGTGGCCAGCCGGTCGACGGTACGGTATCGGTGCCGATGATCGCGCAGCAGATGGCGGCCGAGGGCGTGCAGCGCATCGCGCTGGTGTCCGAGGACATCGGCCGCTATGCCGACCGTTCCAATCTGCCGGCCGCCGTGACCGTACACGACCGCAAGGAGATGGATGCCGTGCAGCGCGAACTGCGCGAAGTCGCCGGCGTGAGCGTCATCATCTATGACCAGACCTGCGCGGCTGAGAAACGTCGGCGCCGCAAGAAGGGCGAATACCCCGATCCCAATGAACGGCTCTTCATCAATTCCGCCGTCTGCGAAGGCTGCGGTGATTGTGGCGTGCAATCCAATTGCACCTCCCTGCTGCCGCTGGAAACCGACCTGGGTCGCAAGCGTGTCATCGACCAGTCGTCCTGCAACAAGGATTACTCCTGCGTGAAGGGCTTCTGTCCCAGCTTCGTCACGGTCACCGGTGGCAAGCTCAAGAAGTCACGCACCGGCGTGACGAAGAAGGACGCGGCCGACGATTTCGGCGAGTTGCCGCAGCCGGTCCTGCCTTCCTGCGAGACGCCGTTCAACATCCTCATCAATGGCATTGGCGGTACCGGCGTGATCACCATCGGCGCCCTGATGGGCATGGCCGCGCACCTGGAAGGCAAGGGCGCCTCGGTGCTGGACATGACGGGCATGTCGCAAAAGAACGGCTCGGTCACCTCGCACGTGCGCATTGCCGCGCGGCGCGATGCCATCCGCGCCCAGCGCATCGCCACCGGCGAAGCCGATCTGGTGCTGGGGTGCGACATGCTGACGGCCGGCGCTTTCGACGCCATCTCCAAGATGCGCCCGGGCCGTACGCGTGCCGTGGTCAACCTGCACCAGCAACCGCCGGGGCAGTTTGCCCGCAACCCGGACTGGCAGTTCCCCTTCGAGGAGGTCAAGGCCCTGATCGTCGAGTCGGTCGGCCAGCAGGCCGATTTCATCGATGCCACCCGCCTGGCCACGGCGCTCATGGGAGACTCCATCGCCACCAACCTGTTCATGCTGGGCTATGCCTGGCAACGCGGCGAACTGCCGCTGAGCGAAGCCTCGCTGCTACGCGCCATCGAACTCAATGGCGTGGCCGTGCAGGCCAACCAGACGGCCTTCCGCTGGGGCCGCCGGGCTGCGGTCGACCTGCTGAAGGTGGAGCGCATTGCCGTGCCGGCGCAGCCGGTGGTGCTGCAGATGCCGCAGTCGCTGGACCAGTTGATCAAGCGTCGCGTGGCCCTGCTCACCGACTACCAGGACGCCGGCTACGCCGGCCAGTATGCCGAGGTGGTGGAAGCCGTGCGTGCGGCCGAGGCGCCGCTGGGCAGCGAAAAACTGAGCATGGCAGTGGCCCGCAATCTGTCCCGGCTGATGGCCTACAAGGACGAGTACGAGGTGGCGCGGCTCTATACCGACGGCCAGTTCCAGAAGGAACTGGCGCAGCAGTTCGAGGGCGACTTCACGCTCAGTTTCAACCTGGCGCCGCCCATCCTGGCCCGCAAGGACGGGCAGGGGCATCTGCAGAAGGCGCGCTACGGCAGCTGGATGATGCAGGCCTTCAAGTTGCTGGCGCGCATGAAGGGCCTGCGCGGTGGCATGTTGGATGTGTTCGGCCGCACCGAGGAACGCCGGATGGAGCGCGCCCTGATCGCCGAGTATCGTACGCTGGTGCTGGGCCTGTTGCCGCGGCTGACGGCCGATAATCTGGCACTGGCCATCGAGCTGGCGCAGCTGCCGGAGCAGGTGCGCGGCTTCGGTCATGTCAAGCTCAAGGCAGTGGAAGCCATGCGGGTGCGCCAGGCCAGCCTGCTGGCCGCCTTTGCCAACGATGGCAAGGCCGCGCTGGAGGCGGCGGCCTGAGCGTCGCAGCCGGGGGCGGCACTGTCGCGCCGGTGACAACTGCCCGGCACGATTTCCATTAAGCTAAGTGCCACTGGCGGCATGCCCCGCGCCCGCATGGCTAGGAAAAACAACGAACAGGAGACAGGCATGGATTTTGAACTCAATCAGGACCAGTTGGCCTTCCAGCAAAGCGCACGCGACT
Source organism: Herbaspirillum sp. BH-1 (assembly GCF_002870055.1). Classification (NCBI taxonomy): domain Bacteria; kingdom Pseudomonadati; phylum Pseudomonadota; class Betaproteobacteria; order Burkholderiales; family Oxalobacteraceae; genus Herbaspirillum; species Herbaspirillum sp. BH-1. The sequence goes on from NZ_PKOI01000014.1 coordinate 129,021, forward strand.
TTGCGGCAGGCGAGATGGCGCCCTTTGCGGCCAAGTGGGACGAGGAAGCCCATTTCCCGCTGGACGTGATCGCCAAGGCCGGCGAACTGGGTTTCTGCGGACTCTATACGCCCGAGGCCGATGGCGGCCTGGGCCTGACCCGGCTGGATGCCACCGTGGTCTTCGAGGAACTGGCGCGGGCCTGTACCTCCACCGCCGCCTATCTCACCATCCACAACATGGTCAGCTGGATGGTGGCCACCTGGGGCCAGGCTTCGCTGAAGGAGCAATGGTGCGAGCAACTGGCGGCCGGTCAGAAGATCGGTTCCTATTGCCTGACCGAGCCCGGTTCCGGGTCGGATGCGGCCTCGCTCAAGACCACCGCGCGCCGGGTCGACGACTTCTACCTCATCAATGGTTCCAAGGCCTTCATCTCGGGGGCTGGCAGTACCGACCTGCTGGTGGTGATGGCACGCACCGGCGGGCCCGGCGCACGCGGGGTGTCGGCCATCGTGGTGCCGGGTGATACCCCCGGCATCAGCTACGGCAAGAAGGAAAGCAAGATGGGCTGGAACAGCCAGCCCACCCGCACCATCAGCTTCGACAACGTCAAGGTCCCGGTGGACCACCTGCTGGGCGCGGAGGGCGAGGGCTTCGTGTTCGCCATGAAGGGGCTGGACGGTGGCCGCATCAACATCGCCACCTGCTCGGTGGGCGCGGCCCAGGGAGCACTGGATGCGGCCCATGCCTACATGAAGGAACGCAAGCAGTTCGGCCGCCCCATCGCCGATTTCCAGGCCCTGCAATTCAAGCTGGCCGACATGCAGACCGAGCTGGTGGCGGCACGCCAGATGGTGCGCCTGGCGGCCACCAAGCTGGACGCCGGTTCGCCCGAGGCCACCACCTATTGCGCCATGGCCAAGCGATTGGCGACCGACCTCGGTTTCCGCATCTGCAACGAGGCGCTGCAATTGCATGGCGGCTATGGCTATATCCGCGAATACCCGCTGGAGCGCTATTTCCGCGACGTCCGGGTGCACCAGATCCTGGAAGGCACCAATGAAATCATGCGGGTCATCATTTCGCGCAAGCTGCTGGAACGCGACAACCTGGACGATATCCGCTGACCCGACACAAGGACAAGCATGCGCACCTACACCAACCTGAAACTGGACATCACCGGCCACACCGCGGTACTGACGCTGTCCAATCCCCCCGCCAACACCTGGACCCGCGAGGCCCTGGCCGACCTGACGCAACTGGTCCGGGACCTCAATGCCGACCGCAACGTCTACACCCTGGTGGTCACCGGCGAGGGTGAGAAATTCTTTTCCGCCGGCGCCGACCTGAAGCTCTTCGCCGATGGTGACAAGGCCATGGCGCGCGAGATGGCGCGTCGCTTCGGCGAAGCCTTCGAGACCCTGTCCGCCTTCCGTGGCGTCTCGATTGCCGCCATCAACGGCTACGCCATGGGCGGCGGCCTGGAGTGCGCGCTGGCCTGCGATATCCGCATTGCCGAGGAACAGGCGCAGATGGCCTTGCCGGAAGCTGCAGTGGGCCTCTTGCCCTGCGCCGGTGGCACGCAGAACCTGCCCTGGCTGGTCGGTGAGGGCTGGGCCAAACGCATGATCCTGTGCGGCGAGCGCATCAATGCGGAGACCGCGCTGCGCATCGGCCTGGTGGAAGAAGTGGTCCCCAAGGGCCAGGCCCGCGAGCGCGCACTGGCGCTGGCCCTGCAGGCGGAAAAGCAGAGCCCGTCCTCGGTCGCGGCCAGCAAACAACTGATCCAGGGAGCGCGCCACAATCCGCTGGGCAGCATCCTGCAGACCGAGCGCGAACTCTTCGTCGATCTGTTCGATACCCAGGACCAGCGCGAGGGCGTCCAGGCCTTCCTCGACAAGCGCAGCCCGCAATGGAAGAACGCCTGAGGTTTTCTGCACCATGACCTGCTTTTGACGCCGCAAACGCGCTCCCCGCGCGGGCGCGGCGTCGGCATTCCGGACTAGACTGAAGGTCCACGAACTTGTGCTGCAGACCTTCAACCATGACCGGATTGCTGTACCGAGGCCTCATCGCTTCCTTCGCCTGCTTTCTTTTCCTGGCTGCCCTTGCTACGCCCGCAAGGGCTGATGACCTCGGCCAGCGCCTGGCTGCTGCCGATCAGGTGCTCATCATGCGGCATGCCCGTGCCCCCGGCATCGGCGACCCGGCGGGATTCTCGCTGGAGGACTGCGGTACGCAACGCAACCTCAACGAAGAAGGACGGGCGCAGGCACGCAAGATCGGAGCCTGGCTGCGCGAGCAGGGCGTGCGCAGCGCGGTGGTGGCGGCCAGTCCCTGGTGCCGTGCCCGGGAGACGGCCAGCCTGCTGGGCTTCGGGACACCGCTGGTGGAAGATAGCCTGGCCTCGTTCTTCAGTGATCAGGCTGGCCGCGCCGACAGCGCCAACGAACGTCTGCAGGCCTACCTGCGCAGCGCTCTGCCGGCCAAGCAGGGTCGGGCGCTGATCCTGGTGACGCATGACGTGAACATTGCCCGCTGGACCGGCGCCAGCGTGGCTTCCGGCGAGATGGTGCTGGTCAGGGTGGATGCCACCGGCAAGCCGGTGGCGCAGCAGGTCTATCAGCGCCCGGACTGAAGCGGCGCCGGGCAGGCCAGGGTGCCGCATGCCGTCCGGCATTTTGTGTTAACGTGGGCGGCTTCGACTGCCAGCGAGCCCGCGCATGCCCATCGTCTACCGTACCGACGTCCGCCTCACGGTGGATCAGTTCATCGATATCCTCTCCCGCACTTCGCTGGGACCCCGCCGCCCGCTCGACGACCGTGACTGCATGCAGGCCATGGTCGAGCATGCCAACCTGATCGCCACCGCCTGGGATGGCGAACTGATCGTCGGCGTGGCACGTGGCGTGACCGATTTCGCCTATGCCTGCTACCTGTCGGAGCTGGCCGTGGACGAGCAATACCAGCGCCAGGGCATCGGCAAGGAATTGATCCGTCATGCCCGCAGCCTGCTGGGGCCGCGCTGCCGTCTGCGCCTGCTGGCCGCGCCCGATGCCGCCGACTACTACGGCCATATCGGCTTCGCTCACAGCCCGCGCTGCTGGGAGCTCACGCCGGGTCACGAACTCACGTAATCCGCTCTACACCGCAAGCCTATCCCCCTCATCCATTCTTTTCGTCTGCACCCCATGATCCAGATTCAAGCTTTCTCGCCCGACCATGCCAGTGGCGTGGTGGACGTCATCCTGCCGATCCAGCAAGAGGAGTTCGGCATCCCCATCACCCTGGAAGGCCAGCCCGACCTGAAGGACATCCCCGGCTTCTACCAGAAGGGCAAGGGCAATTTCTGGGTGGCGCTGGAGGCAGGGAAGGTGGTCGGTACCATCTCCCTGCTGGACATCGGCAATGATCAGGTGGCGCTGCGCAAGATGTTCGTGGCGGCCAGCCATCGCGGCAAGGAGCACGGCACGGCCGCCCGCTTGTTGCAGGGCGCGGTGGACTGGGCCAGGCAGCAGGGCGTGCGCCAGATCTTCCTGGGTACCACCGCCAAATTCCTGGCGGCGCATCGTTTCTATGAGAAGAACGGCTTCCGCCAGGTCGAGCAGGCCGAACTGCCGCCGGCCTTCCCGGTGATGGTGGTCGATACCCGCTTCTACGCGCTGGATTGCGCGGCCTGAAGCCTTACAGGCTGCGCGGGCTGTCCACGCCCAGATAGAACCACTCGTTGCCCGGCAGGGCGCGTGGGTTGGGGAAGACGATGTAGCCGTCTTCCGGTGCGGTGACCGGGCGGCCGTCGTGGCGATGGCCGATCACTTCACCGGCACGCAGCCGGTCGAAGCTGGCCCATTCGCGGACAAAGCGATCATCGGGATGGGCCATGTCGATCACATCGACCAGGCGGATGATCTGGATGTCGTCCGCCGGCGGCTGCAGGGGGCGATCGATCATGCCGTGCAAGCTCAGTGTCTGCAGGATGGCCTGATAGGCGACCTCGGGGGCCTGGGGATCATCATGCTGGCCGCATTCCAGCGTGACGCCGTACAGGCCGTGACTGCGCGCATATTCGGTGGTGCCCACGCCGTATTGCCGGTCCAGCAGATCCGGTGACACCGCATGGCCTTGCTGGCGGCGGCGTTCCACGCCACGCACGTAGGCCGTCATCCATCCTTCCACCACCCGCTTGCAGCCCAGGTGCGCCACCATGCGCTGCTCGGCCGCCGCATGGGCGAAAGGTTCGACCGCATCCTGGTTGTCCAGCGGACCCAGCATGGCGAAGGGAACGCCGCCGGTGTGGAAGGAGTGCAGGTCCAGTAGCACCTCATGTTCATCGATCCAGGGGCACAGCACATTGCAGAGCCGGTCCTCGAAGTTGGCCGGGGCCGGATGCGGGCGCAGGTTGCGGTTGAGGTTGCGTTCGCCCTGGCGCTGGTGCTTCTGGTAGGCCAGCGGATTGGTGACCGGCACCAGTGTCAGCAGGCCGCGTTGCAGACGCAGCTGGCCGCTGTCGAGTTGCTCGCGCAGGCGGGCGATGGCCTGCGTGCCGCAGGTTTCGTTGCCGTGCACGGCACCCAGCACCAGCAGGCGAGGACCGGGTTCGAGAGCGGCGTACTGGTGACGTTGCAGGAAGGAAGGGACGTGGTCGGACATCATGGAAATCTTTTACGCAGGAGCGGCAACGATACCCCGCTTTCGCTCATCGTGCCAGGCGGCGGCCCGGGGGCGGCCGCCACCGGTCATCATCAGCGGATCTGCTCGCGCCAGCCGGGGCTGGCGGTGGCGGCCACGGCATCATGCGCATGCAGGCTTTCGTAGTGACTGACCCGCACCGCGCAGCTGCCGAAGGCCGCTTCCAGTGCCTGCCGCAGGCGCCGCGCCGCATCTTCCACATACATCAGGTTGGCGCCGTTGGCCAATGCAAAGGCTTGCTCATCGGCACGTCGCACGGCCGTCTGCACGGCGGTGCCCAGTGCCGCTTCGGCGGTATCGATCAGGGCCAGCAGCGGCAACTCGGCGCTGTCGGGGGCGACGTTGATGCTCAGTTCGGCCTCGCTGCGCTGGCTGTGCGGCGTGGCCAGGCTGGCATGCCGCGCCAGCCAGTCCAGCGCGGCTTCGCGCGGGATGACGGGGCTGGGGGCGAAGTGACTGGCGAAGGCATCCTGCAAGGCCTTGCGCGACAGCGCGGCGGAACAGGGGCAGGTGGAGGAATAGGCCACCCGCACCCGCAGGCTCAGTTGCACCTGCTCGTCATGCAGTTCGGCAGCCAGGCTGGCGGGGTAGCTCTTCCAGCCGGTCAGACCGGGCGTGACCAGCGCCGGGCGTTGCTGCAGCAGGGAAAAATCCAGGCGCAAGGCGGCCCCGCGTGAGTGGCAATCGGCGTGGCTCTCGCGCATCTGGCGCAGCAGGGCGTGGATCAGCGGCGGTGTCAGTGCCGCGCGGGCGGTGAATTGCTCCAGCAGCAGATACAGGCGCGACATGTGGATGCCCTTGGCCTGCGGGTCGGGCAGATCGACCGCCACTTCGGCGGTGGCGGGGATGGGGGCGGCCCCGTCCTGCAGATGCAGGGGCAGGGCGATGCCGCTCATGCCCACCCATTCCAGCGGCAGGGCGATGGTGGCGCGCTGTTCGCGGGCAACGTCGGGCAGGGTGCTGGTGAGGCTCATGGTATCGGCTTCCTCATTCCCAGACCGGGAAAGGGTCGGGCATGCGCGCCCAGCCCAGCGGCCCCTGGGCCATCTCGGTGTCCGACAGCAGGCAGGCTTCCAGCCTGGCGCGCAGGGCATTCTGGTCGAGATCGATGCCGATCAGCACCAGTTCCTGGCGGGCGTCGCCGACGTTCTCATCCCATTGTTCCATGATGAAATCGATGGATTCCTGTTCCTGCGGCCATTTTTCGCGGGGCACTGCGGCCCACCATTTGCCGGCCAGTCCGTGACGGCACACCGCCCCGGCCTGCGACCACGATCCTGCATGGGCCGGTCGCGTGGCCAGCCAGAAGAAACCCTTGGAGCGCACCACGCCCGGCCACTCGCTATTGACCAGGGCGAAGAAACGCTGCGGATGCATCGGTCGGCGCGCGCGCCAGGCAAAGCTGGTGATGCCGTACTGTTCGGTCTCGGGGACGTGCTCGCCGCGCAATTCCTGCAACCAGCCCGGCGCCTGGCTGGCCTGCTCGAAATCGAACAGGCCCGTGTTGAGCACGCGATCCAGCGCCACCTTGCCGAACTCGGCGCTGACGATGCGGGCACGCGGGTTGAGCCGCTGCAGGATGGCGTGCAGGCGTTCCAGGTCGGGCGCCGAGACCAGGTCCAGCTTGTTGAGCACGATCACGTCGCAGAATTCGATCTGCTCGATCAGCAGGTCGACCACGGTGCGGCTGTCTTCCTCGCCCATCGATTCGCCGCGTTCCTGCAGGCTGTCCTGGGAGCTGTAATCCTTGAGGAAGTTGAAGGCATCCACCACCGTGACCATGGTGTCCAGGCGTGCCACGTCGGACAGGCAGGCGCCGTCTTCATCGGTGAAGGTAAAGGTCTCGGCCACCGGCAGTGGTTCTGAAATGCCGGTCGATTCGATCACCAGCTGGTCGAAGCGGCGCTCCCGGGCCAGCTTGCGCACTTCCATCAGCAGGTCTTCGCGCAGGGTGCAGCAGATGCAGCCATTGCTCATCTCGACCAGCTTTTCCTCGGTGCGCGAGAGATCGGCACCGCCGTCGCGCACCAGCGCCGCATCGATGTTCACCTCCGACATGTCGTTGACGATCACCGCCACGCGGCGCCCCTCGCGGTTGTTCAGGATGTGGTTGAGCAGGGTGGTCTTGCCGGCACCGAGGAAGCCGGAAAGCACCGTCACGGGAAGCCGGGTGTCGCGCGGCTGGCGTTGTGTGGTGGTCATGGGAAACGGGATGGAGGAGGTGGAGATGCGGGTCAGGACGGGAACATGTAAATGCAACTGAGTTGCGAATATCTCACAAATGCAACAATGTTGCAAATATAGGTGCGGCCCGTCCATTTCTGTATCGGCCATTCCCACATTCTCATGCCCTGGCGAGATCGGCGGGTCGCCGGCCCGCGCCCTGTGGAGACAGGCCGCTTGTGCTAGCATGGCGCCTCGCAACAAGGAGGTTTCATCACATGTCCCAGATCTTCCCGTACAGGGGAAATGCCGTCATTCCAGAGGTCAAGAAGCTCGATAGCGGTAAATTCATGGCTTGCTTCGTGATTCACGAGGGCAAGGATGGCAGCGGCAAGCTGCGCTACCAGCGCAAGGCGCCCACCAATGAATTCGACTCCGAAGACGAGGCCATTGCCTACATCCTCGATTTCTCCGGCGACTGGATCGACCAAAACCCGATGTGAGTCCGTGCAGGCGCAATTGTCAGGTTTATCAGGTTTGTCAGGTTCCTCAGGCAGCGCCGGTCACGAGCACATGAAAAAAGAGCCGCATGGTTTTCCAGCGGCTCTTTTTTCGTCTGTGCGCTCCGTGTGCCCTGGAGGCTCTGGATTGAATGTGAACAGACTCTAATCCCCCAGTACGCCATCGGCCTTCTGCTCGAACCATTCGTTGCCGCGCTGTACGAAGGTCTGCGTGGCCTCCAGCGCGAAGGAGCGTGCCTCGGGCTGCCAGGCCAGGCGATGCACCACGATCTCGTGCGGCTGCACCTGCAGCACATTGAAGGAATTGCTCTCGCCCCGCCCGCGGGTGGACGTGGCCGTGCCAGCCTGTACCACCAGCGCCGAATAGCCGGGGATGTGGTAGCGCCCGGCGCTGCTGACGGCCGAGCTGGTGTGCACGTGGCCGGCCAGCAGCAGGTCGGCGCCGCACAGGGCGAAGGCGCGCATGGCCGGTACCGCCTGGCCGACCAGACCATGATGCTGCGGCCCCGGCGGCAGGTCGAAGGGATGGTGGGTGACGATGATCTTGACCAGATGGTCGTCCACTGCCGCCAGTTCGCGCCGTGCCAGCTCGATCTGGCGGTCGTTCACGCGCCCGTCCTGGATGGTCAGCGAGCGGGCGGTGTTGATGCCCACTACCGCAATCTCGTCGTCCACGTAGGAGGGCTGCAGGTCCTGGGTGATGTGGCGCTTGTACTTGCGCAGCGGCTGCAGCAGGCGCGCGGCGACATTGAAGAGCGGCACGTCGTGGTTGCCCGGCACCACCAGTTGCGGCTTGGGCAGGGCGTCCAGGAACTGGCGCGCCTCTTTGAACTGGCTGCTGCGGGCGCGCTGGGTGAGGTCGCCCGAGACCACCACCAGATCGGGGCGCAGTTCGTGGATCTGGGCGATCAGCGGTTCGATGATGGCGGTATCGATGCGACCGAAATGCAGGTCCGACAGATGGATGAGGGTACGCATCAGCGGTCCCCCCACAGTTTGTCCAGCATGCCGGCTTCCTTGCCGGCGTCGTCATTTGCTTCCTGCGGCACGATCACCTCCAGCGAGGCGGGGCGGATGCGATAGTGCAGCGGCGTCTGCATCAGGTTGACCTCGCCATCGGTGGCCACGCGCATGCGCTTCTTGTGGGTCTCGATGTGGATCTCGGTGGCGGTCAGCACGTCGAAGTCCTGTGCTGCCTGCAGGCGCCCGAACAGGGCGTGCAGGGCCAGCCGCAGCAGGCCCCAGCGGCCGGTGCGATGGCAGACGTACAGGCTCAGGCGACCGTCGGTGAGGGTGGATCGCTTGCCGATGTCCAGGCCGCTCATCAGGTATTCGTTGTTGCCGATGAAGACGAAGGGCGTGCGCCGCCAGTGTTCCTGGCCATCGATGGACAGGCGTACGCGCAGGAAGGGGTAACGCCGCAGTGCGCCCATGGCCGCCCAGGTAAAGGCCAGCCACTTGCCGCGTCCCAGGCGGGCCTGCTGTTTCTCGCGTTCGCGCACGATGTCCGGATACAGGCCCAGACTGGAATTGTTGATGAAGGGCTGATCATTGACCTCGCCACTGTCGACCCGCAGGCGGCGCCCGGTGGCGATGTTGGCGATGGCCTCTTCCAAGACCAAGGGGATGCCGAGGTCCTTGGCGAAGTGGTTCAGGGTCCCCAGCGGCAGCACGCCCAGCGCACTGCGGCACTGGCCGTCGGCCAGCAGGGTGGATGCGACGGCATTGACGCTGCCGTCGCCGCCGCCGACGGCCACCACCGGGACCTGGTCGCGCACCGCCTGGCGCGCAGCCTGCAGCATGTCTTCGCCGCTGTGCGCCAGGTGCACCACGGCGCGCAGGCCGTGGCGGGCGAATTCATCGGTGATATGGGCGGCCAGCGCTTCGGCGTGGCCGCCACCGGCCTTGGCATTGATGGCGGCCACGACGTCAGGGCGCCCGGTTCCGGTCTTGCTGTCGGGTAAATTCTGGAGGGATTGTTGTTCTGGCATTCGCAACGAGGGGATGTTGGAAAGTCAGTTGGAACGCGACATTGTCCAATAGTGCCGCTGTATCGTGAAAACCGCCGTGGTCCATAGCGCGAACCAGGCCGTACCCAGCAGCATTGCCCCCAGTACATCGCTCAGGAAGTGGGCACCCAGATAGACCCGGCTGAACGCGGTCAGCCCGACCAGCAGCAGTGCCGCGCCCACCACGACCCGCTGTACGCCGGCAGGGCCCAAGCGCAAGCGCGCGCCGAGGGTCGCGAGCAGGGCCGGCTGGTTCAGCAGGTAGGCCGCCAGCACGGCGTAGAGCAGGGTGGCGCCGATGGTGTGTCCGCTGGGGAAGCTGTAGCTGTGCAGCACCAGGATGGGATCCTCGAAGCTGGGCCGCATGCGGGCGAAGACATGCTTGAGCGTGTAGTTGAACAGCATGCCGCCCGGCAACACCAGCGCCAGGTCGGCCACCCAGGCCCATTGCCGGGCCCGCACCATGTGCCGCAGCAGCAGCGCGCCCATCACCAGTACGCCGATGGTGCCGTGCAGGTGGGTGTAGCCCAGCACCAGCTCGGTCAGGGGCGAGAATGCACGCTGGTTGAACCAGTCCGCCAGTTGCTGATCCAGGCGCGTGAGCGCGCCCTTGGTGGCGACTTCATAGGCGATCAGGGCAAACAGCAGTGCGGTGGAGAGCACCGCCATGAGGCCGGTGGTCAGCGGCAGGCCGAGGTGGTGGTCGCGCGCCAGACGGGCGCGCAGGAAGCTTTTCAGGGG